>NZ_JBBNAH010000713.1:0-3646 GCF_037994325.1 Pseudomonas sp. | reverse complement strand
GCGCCGTGGAACGCAGCCAGGCTGAAGGCCAGCTGACGTCCACCTTAAAACAGGTTTTTGCCCGCGCCGAGGCCTATCCGGACCTCAAGGCCGATGCAGTTTTTCTCGACCTGCAGCAAAACCTCAGCAAAGTTGAAGACGACATTCAAATGGCCCGCCGCTACTACAACGGCGCGGTGCGCGAGTTAAATGTGCTGGTTGAATCAGTGCCCAGTAACCTCATCGCCAACGCCTTCGGTTTTACCGGGGCGGCTTACTTTTCTCTGGATGATGCCAGTCAGGCGCAACCACCGAAGCTGGAGTTTTAACATGTCGGGAAGACTGAAATACGCCCTGGGCCTGCTCGTTTGCCTATTGCCCGCATTGCCGCTGAACCCCGCGCTGGCGGCGGATGACGAGGTGATGGTTACCCAGGTTCAGGCCGCGCCAGACGATGACGTGGCAATGGACGCGGTGATGGACGCCGACGGCAATGTGCTGGAAAGCTCGGCCGTCGACGCCGTCGACGCCGTCGCGACAGAAAGCGTTTCCGACGAGGCGGTAAACCTGGACATGCCCGCCGGCACGCAAGAGCGCATCAATAACTTCGACATCGTGCTTCAAGTCGAGCCCAGCGGCGACTTGCTGATCAGCGAACGCATTCAGGTCACCGCCAACGGCGACAAGATCAACCACGGCATCTACCGCGACATCCCCACCACTTACAGCCTGCCCGGCGGCCTGCGGCGCAAAACACCCATCGAGCTGCTGAGCGTCAGCCGCGATGGCAGAAATGAGCCCTATAAAAAAGAACGCACACAGTGGGGCGTGCGTTATTACCTCGGCTCGCCGGACGTGTACGTCGAGCCTGGCCTGCATGTATACGAGCTGAAATACCGCATGGATGCGCAGCTGCACTTCACCGCCAATAAAGACGAGCTGTACTGGAACCTCACCGGTAACCAATGGCAGTTCCCGATCGACAACGCCAGCGCCACCATCGAGTTACCCGAAGGCGCGCGCATCGACCAGATGACCGGCTACACCGGCTACAGCGGCGCGCGCACCGGCCGGGCCTATAAGGTGCTGAACCGAGGCGATAACATCGTCAGGCTGGCGACCACGCAACCGCTCGCGGCCGAAGAAGGTTTTACCATTGCTTTGGACTGGCAGGCGGGTCTGGTCAAACGTCCAAACCTGGTGCAAAAAGCGCTGCGCCTAGCGTGGGACAACCTGAGCATCGTGGTCGGCGTACTCGCCGTGCTCGGTCTGTTTGCCTATTACTTCCACGGGTGGAAAAAGGTCGGCCGCGACCCGGCCAAAGGCGTGATCATTCCGCGCTATGAAGCCCCCGAGCAGGTAAGCCCCGCGCGCGCCGGTTATGTATGGAACCGCGGGTTCGACAGCCATTTCAGCGATGTTGAAGCCTTTACCATCACCGTCACTGACCTGGCCCGACGCAAGCTGCTGAGCATTGCCGACGCGCCGAAAAGCAGCGCCTTTTTGATTAGCAAAGGTGAGGCGAGCGCCGAACTACAACCCCATGAAGACAAGCTGCTCAAGCGTCTATTTGAAGGCAAATCACCGGTGCGCGTGGGCGACAAATACGTCAAGGCGCTGGATAACGCCTTGAGCGACCACAGCGAAAAACTGCGCGAATGGGGCGACCAGCTGTTTAGTAAAAACCGCAAAGTTTGGTGGCTGGGCCTGCTTGGCGCGCTGGTCGCGTTTGTGCTGATGGGTGTGCTCAGCGACCCGCAAATACTGTTTGCCCTGTTTCCGCTGATTTTTATTGCCGTGGGCCTTGGCCTAGTGAGCTTTGGCTGGACCACCCTCAAGGGGCCACCCATGAGTTTTATCGGGGTGGTGCCGATTTTCTTCGGCCTGCCTTTCGCCCTCGCCGGCTTCGGTACCGCGGTTGCGATGCTCTACAGCACCTCGCCCTATGTCACCGGCTGCGTGGTGCTGATGGTGGTGTTGATTGCGCTGTTTCGCGGCTGGCTGGAAGCACCGACCGTGGAAGGCCGCAAAACCCTGGACGCGTTGGAAGGCTACCGCGACTACCTGCAACTGGCCGAAAGCGACACCCTGGCCCGCGCCGCCGATGCGCCGGCAATGACCATTGCGCTGTACGAACAGCACCTGCCCTACGCCATGGCGTTAGGCGTGGAGAAACAATGGACAGCGCGCCTGAGCTCGGCAATTGCCGCCGGCGTGATTGAGCTTAACCAAGACGATTACCGGCCCGAGTGGTACCGCAACAGCAACCGCTTCAGCACGCCCAGTGCCTTTAGCGGCGCCTTGCTTGCAGCGGCCGCTACGGCCTCAACACCGCCACCGAGCCCGTCGTCGGGGTCCAGCTCGAGCTCCAGTTCCTCATCGAGCAGCAGCTCCTCTGGCGGTGGCTCGTCAGGTGGCGGCGGTGGCGGCGGAGGTGGCGGTGGCTGGTAAATACCTACACCCGAAAGCGCTGCACCAGGCTCTGCAAGTGCCCGCCTAAACGCGCCAGCTCAACGCTGGACGCTGCCGTCTCTTCGCTGGCGGCAGCGGTCTGCTCGGACACATCACGCACGTTGAGCACGCTGCGGTTGATCTCTTCCGCCACGGCAGTTTGCTCTTCAGCGGCGGTGGCGATCTGCTGATTCATGGCCTGAATCGCCGACACAGTGCGGGTGATGCTGCCCAGCGACGCGCCAGCACGACGGGTTAGCTCAACGCTGCTGTCGGTCAAGTCGCGGCTACTTTCCAGGGTGGTCGCCACTTGCTGGGTGCCGCTTTGCAGGCCGCTGATCAGCTCTTCGATTTCTTCGGTGGACTGCTGGGTGCGCTGCGCCAGGCTGCGCACTTCGTCAGCCACCACAGCAAAGCCACGCCCAGCTTCACCGGCACGTGCCGCTTCAATAGCAGCGTTTAAGGCCAGCAAATTAGTCTGCTGCGCCACGGACTTGATCACGTCCAACACGCTGCCAATTTTGTCGCTCTCGCGTTTCAAACCGTTCATGGCGTCGGTGGAACTGCCCACGGCCAGCGCCAGGCGTTCGATCTGCGCCACCGCCTCGCCCACTACACGGTCGCCGTCGCGGGCTTGCAGATCGGCGGCTTTGGCGGCCTCGGAAGCTTCTTCGGCGTTACGCGCCACTTCCTGCACGGTGGCGGTCATTTCGTGCATCGCCGTGGCGACCTGATCGGTTTCCACTTTCTGACTGTTAACACCGGCGCTGGTCTGCTCAGTGACCGCCGACAACTGCTCGGCCGCGCTGGCAATCTGGGTAACGCCGTCGCGTATACCGCCAATCAACTCGCGCAGGCCCAGGGTCATTTTCTGCATGCTCGATTGCAGCTGACCCAGTTCATCGGCGCGGCGGGTTTCGATGTCATAACTAAGGTCGCCCGAGGCAATACGGTCGACGCGGCGCAGCACATCTTTCAGCGGAGCGACGATCTGCCGGGTGATAAACAGCGCGGCGATCAGCCCCAATACCAAGGCCACCAGCGATGCCGACAGCAAAATGATGTGGGCCTCACTCGCTTCAGCATCACGCTTGAGGTTTTGGCTGGCGGTCAACTTGCCGCAAGCCTCAATAATCGTGGCGATCTGCGCATTAAGGATGGTTTGCGCCGCCTCGACACTGGCCAAGGTGCTGGCGAACTGGCCGACTGTGGCGCG
>NZ_JBBNAH010000712.1:0-9975 GCF_037994325.1 Pseudomonas sp. | reverse complement strand
GAGCTGCGCCATGCCGACTACGACTACGTACTAGAAGACAGCCCGCGTAACAACAAAAGCAACGCCGTGCTGGTCGGCGGTACCTGGGACGCCACCGCCAAAACCACCGGCAAGGTGCGCGTGGGTTATGAAAAGAAAGACTTCGAAGACAACAGCCGTGACGACCTCACCAGCCCCATGTGGGAAGTTGGGGTCGACTGGAAGCCGCGCACCTATTCGATCTTCAGCCTGACCGCCCGCCGCGCCTTTGACGAAGGTGACGATGGCTCCGATGCGATCAAAAACACCAGCACCAAACTGGCCTGGTCGCATGACTGGACTGAACGCGTGAACTCCCGCGCGTTCTATGAATTTGCCAAGCGCGATTACGAAGGTCAGGAGCGTTCGGACGATCTGTCCAGCGCCGGCTTGACCCTGACCTACAAAACCCGTCGCTGGCTGGATGTGGCAGTGGGGTACACCTACCGCGACAACGATTCCAGCGCGGCGAACGAAAGCTACACCCGCAACATTTACATGATCAGCCTGACCGGCAGCCTCTGAGCAATAGCAACCTGAGTCGTATCTATGATCCGTAGAATTCTTGTAACGCTGATGACCCTGTTTGTTTGCCAACTGGCCGTTGCTGAAGGCGACGGTCAATACAAGTTGGCGTCTGGTGATGTCGTGCGCATCACCGTTTATGGCGAAGCCGACCTGAGCTTTGAAGAAGTGCGCCTGGACGATGCCGGCACCTTCTCTTACCCCTTTCTTGGGCAAGTAAAAGCACTGGGCAAAACCCCTAATCAGATTGAAGACCTGATCGCCAACAAGCTGCGTGAAGGCTATCTGAAAGACCCCAAAGTGACTGTCGCCGTGATCACCTACCGCGAGTTCTATATCAGCGGTGAAGTGCAAAAACCTGGCGGCTATCCGTACCAGCCCGGCCTTACCTTGCAGCGCGCCATTGCGCTGGCTGGCGGCCTTACCGAACGTGCCTCGACCAAACGCGTAACCATTGTTCGCGGTAACGGCGAGACCCGCCAAGGCGATAAAGCCACTCTCGAAACCGCCATTTTGCCTGGCGACACCATCACCATCGAGCAGGGCTTTTTCTGATGAACGATATTCAGCGCATTAACGCCGAGCGCGTCATGCCCTTTCGCAACACCAACGAAGACGATGACGTCATCGACTTGGTCAAACTGGGCAGCGTGCTCTGGCAAGCCAAGTGGAACATCGCGGCTCTGGTGGTCATTGTCACCATGCTGGCAGTGGTTGCCGTACTGAACATCAAGCCTCAGTACTGGGCCAGCGCCACCCTGATGATCGAGGAAAAAAATCCTCAAGTGTTGTCGTTCCAACAGGTCTACGACCCGGCCGACACCACCAGTGAATACCTGCAAACCCAGCTCGGTCTGCTGCAGTCGCGTGCTCTGGCAGAGCGTGTGGTACGCGAACTGGATCTGACCACCCACCCGCTGTTTGACCCACGTCAGCAACCGGAGTCGGTGTTAAGCATTCGTGGTTTGATCAAGTCGTTGGGCATCGCCGAGTTTATTCCTGGGCTGATCCATGACGACGAACAGGGGCCGAGCGAGCAAGACATTTTCGACGTTGTGACCCAACGTGTACGCGACATGGTTGGCGTGCAATTGGTGGGCAAGAGCAAGCTGCTGGCCGTTAGCGTAGAAATGCCAGACGCGGATTTGTCAGCGAAAATCGCCAACGCCTGGGCCAACGGTTTTATCACCAGCCAGTTGGACGCCAGCCTGGATATGTCGCTGGCCACTACCAGTTGGATGAACTCGCGTCTGCAAGAACTGCGCGGCAAATTGAAAGATGCCGAGAACACCTTGCAGGCCTACCGCGAATCCGAAGGTCTGGTTGACGTCGACGGTGTTGCCACCATCAGCGCCAACGAGCTGTCGATGACCGGCAACCGCATGATCGACGCCCGCCGTGCCCGCGCCGAGGCCGAGAGCCAATACCGCCAAGTACAAGCCATGGGCAACGGCGGCCTGAACCGTCTGGCCAGCGTGCCGGCCGTACTGGGTCACCCGCTGATTCAGCAATTCAAAGGCGAAGTGGCTAAAGCCCAAGCCAAGGTGGATGAGCTGTCGCGTCGTTATGGCGACAAACACCCAGCCATGGTTGCGGCGCGCTCCGATCTCGCCGCCGCTACCGCCAGCCTGCAATCGCAAGTTGAACTGGTGGTTGCCGGTATCGAGCGTAATTACCAGTTGGCCCAGGCCAACGAGGCCTCGCTAAGCAAGTCGTTCAACAGCAACAAGGCACAGATTCAGGACATCTCGCGCAAAGAATTCAAACTGCGTGAGCTGCAACGTGAAGTCGATAGCAACCGCGTGCTTTACGAAACCTTCCTGACCCGCTTGAAAGAAACCGCCGCGACCTCGGACATCAACTCGTCCAACGCCCGCGTCGTCGACAAAGCCATTGTGCCGTTGAAACCAAGCAAGCCACGCAAGTCGCTGATTGTCTCGATTGCCGCCGTACTTGCCGCCGTAATGGGCATTGGTCTGACCTTGCTGTTTGAAGCCTTGAACAACACCTTCAAAAGCACAGATGACGTTGAGAACAAACTCAATGTGCCGGTGTTCGGGGTTATCCCGATGGTGGCGAAAAAGAAACGTCAGCAAATTGCCCATATGTTCGAGCAGAACGAGGACAAGCGTTTTTGCGAGTCGATACGAACGCTGCGAACCAGCTTGGTACTGTCCGATTTGGATACGCCGCGGCAGATCGTGCTGGTCACCTCCTCCGTTCCCGGCGAGGGCAAAAGCTCGATTGCCAGCAACCTGGCGTTCTCCATCGCGCATATCGAAAAAGTGCTGTTGATCGACGCCGACCTGCGTCGCCCAACCATGGCGCGCAACTTCGATTTCCCGGTGGGCACACCCGGCCTGGCCAACCTGATTGCCGGTACCGCCAAGCTTGAAGACTGCATCCGTACCGTTGGCAACGTCGACATGATGCCAGCCGGCATGGTGCCGCCGAACCCGCAGGAACTGCTGTCGTCGTCGCGCCTGACCAATATTCTTGACCTGCTGAAAACCCGTTATCAGCGCATCATCATTGACTCCCCGCCTACCCAGGCAGTGAGCGACTCGATGTTGCTGGCCACCATCGCTAACGCAACCTTGTATGTAGTACGCGCTGAAAGCACCTCCATTGCGATGGTGCAAAAAGGCGTGGGTCAGCTGTTGCAGAACAACGCTCCGGTGACCGGTGTGGTGCTTAACCAAGTGGACCTGCGCAAGGCCAAACGTTATGGCTACAGCTATTCCAACTACTACGAAAACTACGGCGAAACGCCGCAATCACAACGCTGAGGTCTGGCGAATTTGTGACCTTTAAGTGGTGATTTGACCACTTGCCAATGGATCCGAACCTGCGCTCGACGCAGGTCATGGATCACCTGCTAATAACTTATTAATCCGCCGTAGCCTGCCTGTTATGCGCGTTAAAAAACGCGCATGGCCTGCGTGAGCTTCGCCCGGAGGCGACATGATTGACCTGCATTCACACCTGCTGCCAGGCATCGACGACGGTGCTGCCGACATGAACCAAGCGCTGGAATTAGCGGCGCATGCGGTTGCCTGCGGCACCACCCATATGGTCTGCACACCGCACTTGCACCCTGGCCGTTACAACAACACCAAAGCCAGCATCAATGCGGTGGTTCGCCGTTTTGCCACCGCCCTGGCCAATGCCGGTATCGACCTGCAGGTCAGCGCCGCCGCTGAAGCGCGGTTTGATTCGGACCTGCTCAACCTGGCCATGCGCGGCGAATTGCCGTTTCTCGGTCAGTGGAATGGCCGCAACGTATTGCTGCTGGAGTTCCCCCACCACGAAATTCCCCAGCAGGCAGACAAACTCACCGCCTGGATGCTGAAGAACAATATCCAGCCGCTAATTGCCCACCCCGAGCGCAACAAAAGCCTAATGGGTGGCAACAACTACAAACGTATTGAACCTTTTCTAGCCCAAGGCTGTTTATTGCAGGTCACGGCCGGTTCGGTTGCAGGACAGTTCGGCAGTGCAGCGCAAGAGTTGGCCGAACGTTTTCTGCTCGCCGGCCAAGTAACCATTTTGGCCAGTGATGCACACAACATGAAACATCGCCCCCCTAACCTGTTACCCGGCCTCGCCCACGCCATTGAGCTGCTCGGTGAATCCGCCGCCCGACTGCTGGTGGAAGACAACCCGTGGCGCATTGCCCGCAGCCATTTCGCCAACGCGAGCGCCGCATGAACGACCTTGCTGCAGAACAGGCCATGGAACAGCCGCGCGCCCGCGAGCGACGCGGTAATCGCCAGCCACCAAAGCCGCAATCGCGCCCCCAGTTGGTATTGACGCTGGTGTGCCTGGCGGGCTCGCTGGCAGTGATGTTCCCGGCCGCCGAAATGGCCCTCGCCGGCCTGGCCAGCTACCGCGCCGAATTGGCGTTACAGCGTTGGAACAAAACCCAGCGCGCGCCAGACCAAGGCAAATGGCATGCAGCGTTGCACGCCGCTCAGCAGGCCAACACGGTTAACCCGGTGGCCAGCGGCACTTATTTGGATCAGCTCGGTCAGGTGTATGCCTGGCAGGCTTTCGATCAGGCGGTGGGTGCCGACAGTGCCCGCCCCTCTCGCCTGCTGGCAGCCGCTGCCTTTCGCGACGCGACGGCAGCACGCCCGACCTGGCCGAACACCTGGGCGCATTTGGCCCATAGCAAATATGCCTTGGGTGAGTTCGATGCGGAATTCGCCCAGGCACTTAAGGAAGCTAACCGTTGGGGTCCGTACCGTCCTGACGTTCAGCTGGAACTTGCAAGCATCGGTCTACGCGCGTGGCCAATGCTGACTCAACAACAACGCGTCGATGCTGTCACTTCTGCACGCCAAGCCATGGATAGCACTAACGAAGCTGCGAAATCACTGTTTGCCCTTGCCCAGGCCTCAGGCCTGGAACAGACGCTCTGTACGAGCGGCGTTGACGAGAGCGACAGCACCCGAAACTACTGCACGCGTGGAGGTAACCGATAAATGACTTCACAACATAGCAACCTCATGGCTAACCGCCGTGGCCTGACCTTTTGGGGTCAGTGGGTAACCGCCATGTTCCTTGCCAACCTGGTACTCACCGCTCTGGTGGTCTCCAAGTTTGGTTCAATCCCGAGTGAGTACCGCGTTCTGGGTATTCTCACCATTCTCGGCTCAGTACCTTGCTACGCCGCTTTGCAGGTCTACCACAAACGCCACCGCCTGCTGTCGGGCATGGGCCGTTTGCTGGCCGGCTGGTGCCTGCTGCTGGGCGCGATGATGACCATCGCGTTCGCGACCCAAACCACCGGCGCGTACTCCCGTGAAGTGGTATTTAGCTGGGCCATTCTTGGCTTTATGGTGCAGGTGCTCAGCTATATCCCACTGCGCATGATCACGCGTTTGCATTCGCGCAAGCTGCGCAAAGATCGTCGTTCGGTAATTGTTGGCACCGGCACCTTGGCCAAAGAGCTGGCAGAAAAACTCAGCCACCCAAGCCGTGTGCCGCTGATTGGCATGATCGCTACCGAGCGCAGCAATCCGGAAGATACCTGCGAGCTGCCGGTACTGGGCAGCCTCAACGAACTGCGCGATGTCATCGAGCGCGAGAACATCCGCCGTGTGTATATCGCCGTGCCGTTGGGCGAAGTGCAGCACATTGAAAATATCTACATCGACCTGCTGGATATGAGCGTGGACGTGGTGTGGATTCCGGACTTCGGCTCGATGCTGCTGCTCAACCAGTCGATCTCCGAAATCGAACACATGCCGGCGATCTACCTCAACGAAAGCCCAATCAGCTCGCACCCGGCCGCCCTGTTCGCCAAGGAAGCCATGGAGCGCTCGCTGGCTGCCCTGGCCTTGCTGATGCTCAGCCCGGTGATGATTGCCATCGCCATCGCCGTGCGTCGTTCCTCCCCTGGCCCGATCCTGTTCAAACAGGAACGTCATGGCTGGAACGGTGAAGTGATCAAGGTGTGGAAATTCCGCTCCATGCGTGTTCACGCGCCAGAAACCGTGGTTAAACAAGCTACCCGTGGTGACGACCGCATTACCCCGGTGGGCGCCTTTATTCGTCGCACCTCGCTCGACGAATTGCCGCAGCTGTTTAACGTAGTGTTTGGCGAAATGGCTCTGGTTGGCCCACGCCCCCACGCCGTCACCCACAACATTTACTACACCGACAAAATCCGCGCCTACATGGCCCGTCACCGGATCAAACCCGGCATCACCGGCCTGGCGCAAATCACCGGTCACCGTGGCGAAACCGAAACCATCGACAAGATGCAGCAACGGGTCAACCAAGACCTCAACTACATCAACCAATGGTCGCTGTGGTTGGACGTGAAAATCCTGATCAAAACGCCGTTTACCCTGCTGTCGAAAAACATCTACTGATACGGCGCTTTTAGCTGTACATCCCGGCCGGGTGCCTGCCCTGCCGGGAGCTTTTCCAACCCCCGCACGAGTGTTATCCGAGCACCATGGACGCCATACCTATCGCCTTGTTTTGGGGGCTTGCCCTCTTCGGCCTGTTCGGCAGAGCGCATGTGCTGCTGTACCTGTTTTTCGGCTCCATTCCGTTTGGCGCCTTTGCGGTTATCCCCCCGGAACTCACCGGCGGCCTGACCCTGACACCGACCCCGATGGTGGTGCTGCTGATTATCTTGCGCAGCGTTGCCAGCCCTGGCGGCCTCGAATTTTTTGCCGGCGCTGCGTTTTCACCCAAGCGCCTGTTCTTGCTGTTTATGTTTTGGCTGGTGGCCATCTTCGTCACCATTTTTATGCCCCGTTTGTTTATGGGCAAAATCACCATTATTCCGGTGCGCCTGGAGCTCTCCACCTTTGGTGAGCCGCTGATGCCCACCTCGCAGAACTTCTCGCAACTGGCGTACCTGAGCATCTCGGTATTTGCCGTGTTTGCCTTTACTCGTCTGTTGCGCTCACCGGAAATGCGTAAACACGCCCTGAACGCCATGTGCCTGGGCGGGGCGATGGCGGTGTTTACCGGCATGCTCGATTGGATGAGCCAGTATGTCGGCATGGACCCGATCCTGTCGCCGTTTCGCACCGCCAGCTACGCGCTGATGACCGAAGTGCAGATCATGGGTGGCAAACGCATCGTTGGTTTGATGCCCGAGGCGTCGGTGTTTGGTGGCCGCTGCATCATGTTTCTAAGCCTGCTGTATTTCTTCCGCCATGCCATCCCCGAGCGCTGGCTGCGCAAGCGCGTAGTGCCGGCGCTGATTCCACTGCTGATCCTGTTTATCTGGCTATCGACATCGTCGGCCGGCTACGTCGGTCTGCTGGTGTTTTTCCTCGCGGCCATCATCGAATGGGGCATTCGTAAAAGTCAGCGCAGGTCCAACCTGCTCTCCCCCAAGGGCCTCGGCTTTGAGTTTTGGGTGTCCTGGACCGCCTTGCTTGGCGTGGGGTTGGTGGTGCTGTTTGCCCCCGGCCTGCTCGACCCGATTGTGGAAAAGATCAACGAGATGGTGCTGAACAAGTCGCAGACCAGCTCGTATGAAGAACGCAGCATGTGGACCGCGGTTGGTTGGCAGGCGCTGATCGACAGTTACGGTCTGGGTGTGGGCATCGGTGCCACGCGGGTATCCAACTCGCTGGTGGCGATCCTCAGCAACACTGGCATCGTCGGCGGCGTGCTGTATTTCGCCTTTGCCTTGCAAACCCTGATGCGCAAGCTGCCGGCCCATGCCAGCGGCTTGAGCCGGGCGCTGATGACCGGGTGCCGCTACGCCTACATTCCGGCTTTTATCGTCGGCCTGCTGACCAGTACCACCCCGGACTTCGGCAGCTTTAACTCGTTCCTGTATGGCTTGGCCCTGGCGGTGATCATCACCACGCCGAAAAGAGCCCAGCAGCCTGAAACTTCTAAGGTATTTCGCGTGATTCAACCGCCTCTGCATCACCCGTTTGGTGACGTACCACGATGAGTAAAAGCCCCGCTCAATCGCGCGCTGATTTTATTTTTGTCTACCTGGCGTACACCCTGCGCTACCTGTATTTGCTCTTGCTGATTCCGTTCTACGGGCGGGTGCTGGGCGTGGAAGGTTATGGCGTGGTGCTGGCAGCCATGTCGCTGATGACCATTGCCTGGCGCTTCGTGGAATGGGGGTTTGCCATGGTCGGCATGCGCGACATCGCCACTGCGGCGCCCGAGCGTTATGCCAGCCTGTTCGGCCAACAGCTCAGCGCCCGCTTGATTCTCAGCGTGATCGCCTTGATCGGCGGCGGAGTCGCCATCTGGCTGTCTCCCGTGCTGGCCGCTTACCCGGTTGCCGGTATCGCCGCCGTCACCCTGGGCATTGTTTCGGCATTCAACCTGGGCTGGTACTTCACCGGCAGCGCCCGCCCACGCAGCGCGGTAAAACTGGAAGTGCTGGGGTTTGCCGTAAGCCTGACGCTGATTTTCAGCCTGGTGCGCGGTGAGGGTGATACCGACTTGGTCATGCTCTCGCTGCTGGCCTCGGGCGCCATTGCCCTGGCAGCCGCTCACTGGCTGGTACGCCGGGAAATTTCCAGCGCGCGGGTCAGTCTGCGTGATGGCCTGGCATTGGTGCGCTCCTCCAGCACGGTGTTTTTGTACACCGGCACGTCGGCGCTGTTGATTGCTTCGTCGACCTACTTGTTAAGCATTCTGTCCACGCCCGAACAGGTCGGCACCTTTGGTGCAGCGGAGCGCTTGATCGCCATTGGTTTAAGCGTGATGGCCCCGGCCGGGCAGATTTTCGTACCCCGCATTACCGCCCTGTTTGTCAGCGACAGCGACGGCGCCCATGCGTTGATTCGCAAAGCGATGTTGCTGTTGGTCGGCATCGGCGTGTGCGGCTTGCTCTGCACCCTGGTGCTGGGCAAGTGGGTAGTGCCCTTGCTGTTTGGTCCCGGCTTTGAACAAAGCGTGGCCGTGCTGCAATGCATGGCGCTGCTGTTCCCGATCAGCGCCGTGACGCTGGTACTGAGCAGCTACGTACTGATTCCGCTGCACAAGGAAGGTCTGTTGGCCAAAGTCATCTTGTTCGGCGCCGCACTAAGCCTGCTCTGCGCAGTCCCATTGGGCATCTATTACGGCGGCATGGGCATGGCTATCGCCCGGGTAATAGGAGAACTGGTGGTGTTTGTCTGCCTGATTTTCTCGTGCTGGAAACTGGGCATCCTGGCTCGCATCTTCAACGTTAAACATGATGGGCTCGTCAAATGAAAGCATTCGTCGTTATCGCCACAAAAGGCCGCAGCAAAGAAACCTACGTTTTGCTCGATTACCTTGAACGCCAAACGTTGCCGGCTGCACACGTGCTGATCGTTGGCAGTGAAGACAAAGACGTCGACGGCCTCGCCGCGCACCCAACGGTGGCCGCCGGGCAAACCACAATCATGCTCTCGCGCGCCAGCCTGACCATTCAGCGCAATGCCGGCCTGGAAGCGCTGGTGCCGATGGTGGCAGGCCTGGACCCGAAAGAGTGGTTCGTGACCTTTTACGACGACGACTTCCGCCCCGCCGCCAACTGGCTGGAAGCCGCCGCGCAAGCGCTGGTTGAGAACCCCAAAGTGGTCGGCATTACCGGCAACGTATTGGCCGATGGTGTTAACACCGAGTTTGGCGTGACCGAAGGCGATGCCGCGTTGTACCTGGCCGGCAGCAAGGCGCCGGAAGCCCACTGGTCGAGCGCCTCGACGATCAAAACCGTCGACGGCCTGTACGGCTGCAACATGAGCTACCGCGGCACCATCGCCCTGGACATGCGTTTTGATGAAAACCTGCCGATGTATGGCTGGCAGGAAGACTTCGACTATTCCAGCCGCGCCCGCGCCCGTGGCGAGCTGATTTTGCTGCCCGCCGCCCGTGGCGTGCACTTGGGCTCAAGCTCAGGTCGTACCAGCGGCGTGCGCTTTGGTTACTCGCAAATTTCCAACCCGATTTTCCTGCTGA
>NZ_JBBNAH010000711.1:0-1633 GCF_037994325.1 Pseudomonas sp. | reverse complement strand
TTCGATATAGCGCGGCGGCGCCTGGCGAAAATGACATTGCCAGGGCAGGTGTTCACCGCCCAGGCGCCGGCTCATGGCGACCACCGCGGTCATGCTGGCTTCAAGCAGAAACCCTTGCTGCGCACCGGCGCCGCAGCTGTCGAGAAAGTAGAGGTACGCGTATTGCTCGTCAAGCAGCAGCCGTGGGCTTAGCAGTGGCGAGAGCAGGGCGCGCAGTTCGCCCAGCAGTTCCAGCGCCTGTTGCAGGTTGTTGGCCAAGGCCAGGGCCTGGCTGGCGGCGCCGTGATGGCCGGGCAGCAGGCGTTGGCCGAAGAGAAAGCTGGAGTCGTCGGCGCCGAGCAGGCGTTGGGCGTTGTCGATCAGGGTGAGAAATTGGCTGGGGCTGATCAGCGTATCGGCCTTGGGCACGTCTTCAACAAACAAGCCGGTGCCGCGCAGCAGGCGATGGCTGTCGATACCGCGCGACAGGCATAGCTCAATCAGCGTGGCGGGCTGCTGGTGCGCGGCGATAACGCGGCTGTCGCATTCGTACCAGGGGCAGGGCAGCGTCATGGCCGGCTCAGGCGCTCAGGGCCAACGGACGCTTGGCTTTGGCCAGCGCCAGGTTAAGGCGTTGCAGCAGGCTTTCTGGGGTTTCCTGCAGGGCCATAACGCTGGCGACGCTGACGCTGAGCTGCAGGCGTTCGCCGTGTTGCCGGGTCTTGTGCGCCAGGCTTTGCACGGCTGCGCGCAGTTCGCCGGCCAGCTGGCTGGCGAGGGTTTCGCCGGTATTGGCCAGCAGCACCACAAACCGGTCGCCGGCCAGGCGGCAGAGCAGGTCTTGCTGGCGCAGGTTCAGCAGCAGCAATTGGGTAGTGGCCTGCAACACGCGGTCGCCCTCGTCATGGCCGTAGCGCTGGTTGATGCCGTCGAAATGGTTGATATCCACCACCACCAACGACAACGGCTGCTGGTCGCGCGCGCTCTGTTGCAGGCTCAGGTGCAGCTGCCGACGCAGGTAATCGGCGCCGCCCAAGGGCGTGAGTTTGTCGAACAGGCGGTGCTCGCGAAACAGCCGCTCGCGCTTTTCCATCTGCTGGGAAATGGCCAGTTGTTCGTGGTGCCAGTGGTACATGCCATAGGTGAGAAACAGCAGGCCGACCGGCATGGGCGCCGACTCCAGCCAGTGGTCCCAGGTGATGCTGTCCGGCAGGCGGATAAATTCGTCGAGCAGGTCAATCCACCAGGAAAAAAACACGCAGCTCAGGCCGATGGCCAGCAGGTTGGTGACGCGCCCGGCCGGGCGGCTTTTTAAGATCAGCCCCAGCCAGACCAACGACAACAGCGTGGAACCGCCTTCGCCAACGATATCCAGCCATACCCATTCGGCGACGGCTTTCAGGTCACCGGCGGCGAGGTGCAGGAGCAAGCCGAGGTTGGCGGCGAGAAACAGCGCGGTAAGTTTTAAGCGATGGTGGTGCAACAGGCTGGACATCGGGTTTCGCTTCCTTTTTCGACTTGCCGTCGTTTCCGTGTTGCGGTCCGACGCTTCGTAATCCGGGCGCTAAGAGTGACGCGGTGAACTGCGCTCGTCGCGAGATTCTGGGTCCCCGCCTGCGCGGGGACGACGGGGTAATTGCGCCCAGCTCACCAG
>NZ_JBBNAH010000710.1:0-7967 GCF_037994325.1 Pseudomonas sp. | reverse complement strand
CTAAGTGCAGATCCGAGATCAGAAGTGTGATCAAACGACTTACTCGGCAACGATCTCAGCGCGTTCGATGATCACATCATCGACCGGCACGTCTTGGTGGCCGGATTTCATGGTGGTTGCCACGGCGCGGATTTTGTTGACCACGTCCATGCCGTCTACCACTTCGCCAAACACGGTGTAGCCCCAGCCTTGTACGGTCGGTGCGCTGTGGTCGAGGAAGTTGTTGTCGGAAACGTTGATGAAAAACTGCGCGGAGGCCGAATGCGGCTCCATGGTACGGGCCATAGCCACGGTGCCAACTTTGTTGGAAAGACCGTTATTGGCTTCGTTTTTGATGGTGGCGCGGGTGGCTTTCTGCTTCATGCCTGGCTCAAAGCCGCCGCCTTGAATCATGAAGTTGCTGATCACGCGGTGGAATACGGTGTTGTCGTAGTGACCGGCCTTAACGTATTCCTCGAAGTTGGCAACGGTCTCCGGGGCTTTGTCAGCGAACAGGTTCAGGGTGATAACGCCGTGGTTGGTGTGCAGCTTGATCATGGGAAAATCCACTCTGTCGAGAAATTCGAAGGCCTGTCAGGGGGTTGACAGCTTCGGCTATGATAAGCGCTTTGTTTTGGTCGGCCTACCCTGGCTGCACACCTGTACGTTCAAGGATCCTATGAGCAAGCCCACTCACGACCCAGCTTCCACTGCCAATGCTGACGCCAAAGGCGCCCCTGTCGTTCCGGCCAACTTCCTGCGCCAGATCGTTCAAGCTGACCTTGATTCCGGCAAGCACACTAAAATCGTCACCCGCTTTCCGCCAGAGCCCAATGGCTATTTGCACATTGGCCACGCCAAATCCATTTGCGTGAACTTCGGCCTGGCCGAGGAATTTGGTGGCGTGTGCAACCTGCGCTTCGACGACACCAACCCGGCCAAGGAAGATCAGGAATATATCGACGCGATCAAGAGCGACGTGCAGTGGCTGGGTTTCCAGTGGGACGGCGAGGTGCGTTTCGCTTCGCAGTATTTCGACCAATTGCACGCCTGGGCCGTTGAGCTGATCAAGGCCGGCAACGCCTATGTCGACGACCTCAGCCCCGAGCAAGCCAAGGAATACCGTGGCAGCCTGACCGAGCCTGGCAAAAACAGCCCGTTCCGTGAGCGCTCGGTAGAGGAAAACCTCGACCTGTTCGCCCGTATGAAAGCCGGTGAGTTCGAAGATGGCGCCCGCGTGCTGCGCGCCAAAATCGACATGGCGTCGCCAAATATGAACCTGCGCGACCCGATCCTCTATCGCATTCGCCACGCCCATCACCACCAGACCGGCGACACCTGGTGCATCTACCCGAACTACGACTTCACCCACGGTCAGTCGGATGCCATTGAAGGCATCACCCACTCGATCTGCACCCTGGAGTTTGAAGGCCATCGTCCGCTGTACGAGTGGTTCCTGGAGCACCTGTCGGTGCCGGCGAACCCGCGTCAGTACGAGTTTTCGCGCCTGAACCTCTCCTACACCGTCACCAGCAAGCGCAAGCTCAAGCAGTTGGTGGACGAGAAGCACGTCAATGGTTGGGACGACCCGCGCATGTCGACGCTGTCGGGCTTTCGCCGTCGTGGCTACACCGCCGCGTCCATCCGCAAGTTCTGCGAAATGATCGGTACCAACCGTTCCGACGGCGTGGTCGATTTCGCCATGCTCGAATTCGCCATCCGTGACGACCTCGACCACAACGCCCCGCGCGCCATGTGCGTGCTGCGGCCGTTGAAAGTGGTCATTACCAACTACCCGGAAGGGCAGGTGGAAAACCTCGAACTGGCGCGTCACCCGAAAAACGATATGGGCGTACGTGCCTTGCCGTTTGAACGCGAGATTTACATCGACCGCGACGACTTTATGGAAGAGCCGCCAAAAGGCTACAAGCGCCTGGAGCCGGGCGGTGAAGTGCGTCTGCGGGGCAGCTACGTGATTCGTGCTGACGAAGCGATCAAAGACGCTGACGGCACTATCGTTGAGCTGCGTTGCTCGTACGACCCCGACACCCTGGGCAAAAACCCCGAAGGCCGTAAGGTCAAAGGCGTTATCCACTGGGTGCCAGCTGCCGCCAGCATCGAATGCGAAGTGCGTTTGTACGATCGCCTGTTCCGCTCGCCGAGCCCGGAAAAGGCCGAGGAAGGCGCGAGCTTCCTCGACAACATCAACCCCGATTCCTTGCAGGTACTCACCGGTTGTCGTGCCGAGCCATCGCTGGCCCAGGCATTGCCGGAAGACCGTTTCCAGTTTGAGCGCGAAGGCTACTTTGCGGCGGATATCAAGGACTCGAAACCAGGTCAGCCGGTGTTCAACCGTACCGTGACCCTGCGAGATTCGTGGGCGTGAGGATTTAACAACGTGCTTTCCATCTACAACACGCTGACCAAAAGCAAAGAAGCCTTCAAGCCGCTGGATGGCAACAAGGTGCGCATGTACGTGTGCGGTATGACCGTGTACGACTACTGCCACCTGGGCCATGGCCGCAGCATGGTGGCGTTTGACCTGATTACCCGCTGGCTACGTTTTAGCGGGTATGAGCTGACCTACGTGCGCAACATTACCGACATCGACGACAAGATCATCAACCGCGCCCGCGACAACGGCGAAAGCTTTGATGCCCTGACCGCACGCATGATCGACGCCATGCACGAAGACGAAGCCCGCTTGAACATCCTCAAGCCGGACATGGAGCCGCGCGCCACCGACCATATTGACGGCATGCACGCGATGATCCAGACCCTGATCGACAAGGGCTACGCCTACGCGCCGGGCAATGGCGACGTGTACTACCGGGTCAATAAATTCCTCGGCTACGGCAAGCTGTCGCGCAAAAAGGTCGAAGACCTGCGCATCGGCGCGCGCATTGAAGTGGACGAAGCCAAGGAAGACCCACTGGACTTCGTGCTGTGGAAAGGCGTGAAACCGGGCGAGCCAAGCTGGCAGTCGCCCTGGGGCGCGGGGCGGCCGGGCTGGCATATCGAGTGCTCGGTGATGTCCACCTGCTGCCTGGGTGACACCTTCGACATCCACGGCGGCGGCAACGACCTGGAATTCCCGCACCACGAAAACGAGATCGCGCAGAGCGAGGCGGCCACCGGCAAGCCGTACGCCAATGCCTGGATGCACTGCGGCATGATCCGTATCAACGGCGAGAAGATGTCCAAGTCGTTGAACAACTTCTTCACCATTCGTGACGTGTTGGAAAAGTACCAGCCGGAAGTGGTGCGCTATCTGTTGGTGTCCAGCCACTACCGCAGCTCGATCAACTATTCCGAAGACAACCTCAAGGAAGCCAAAAGTGCGCTGGAGCGTTTCTACCATGCGCTGAAAGGCTTGCCCGTTGTGCCGGCGGCCGGTGGCGAAGCGCTGGTTGAGCGCTTTACGGCGGCGATGAACGACGACTTCGGCACCCCCGAAGCCTGCGCTGTGTTGTTTGAGCTGGTGCGCGAAATCAACCGCCTGAAAGACAGCGATATCAACGCTGCTGCCGGTTTGGCCGCGCGTTTGAAAGAGCTGGCCAGTGTGCTGGGCGTGCTGCAAATGGACGCCGATGACTTCTTGCGCGCAGGCGCTGACGGCAAAGTAGATGCTGCAGAAGTCGACGCCTTGATCGCCGCGCGCCTGCAAGCGCGTGCTGATAAAAACTGGGGCGAGTCCGACCGCATCCGCGACCAACTCACCGCCATGGGCGTGGTGTTGGAAGACGGCAAGGGCGGCACCACCTGGCGTTTGGCTGACTGATGGTTCGCGCTTGAATAAAAAGCCCGCCGATTTGGCGGGCTTTTTATTGGGGCTTTGTTGGGCTTCGCTGCGCTCAACCGAACCTACAGGGTCGGTGTAATTCGTAGGTTGGGTTGAGCAAAGCGAAGCCCAACGTGCCGATCATTGGCCTACCACAGCGGCAGGGTGTAGCTCACGATCAGACGGTTCTCGTCCAGGTCATTGCCAAAGTTCGAACGCGCCGTGGCGTTGCGCCATTTCAGGCCGAGGTTTTTCATGGGCCCGTCTTGGAATACGTAGGCGACGTCCATGTTGCGTTCCCACTCTTTGCCGTCGTTGGCGCCACCGACACGCTCAACGTCGTCGCCGTTGAGGTAACGGGTCATAAAGGTCAGGCCGGGAATACCGATGGCGGCAAAGTTGTAGTCGTAGCGCAGTTGCCAGGATTTTTCGTCTTTGTTGGCGAAGTCGCCGATCTGCACGTAGTTGACCAGGAACGGGTCGGTAACGTTGACGTAGGCAAAGCCGGTGTCGCCGCTCATGCGCTGGTAGCCGGCACCAAAGGCATGGCCGCCTAAGGCGTAGGTAAACATGGCGCCAAAGGCGTTGTTGTCGACGTTACTGCTGCCGTCATCGCGGGAGCGGGCGTAGCGGATGTCCGACTTCAGCGACTGCTTGTCTGCCAACGGCAGCACATGGCTAAGGTTGACGATGTGCTGTTTGTAGAACTCATCGAGGTTGCCGTAGCTGTAGCCGGTGGTGAGCTGGTCATTCCACTTGTAACTGCCGCTGGCAAAGTTGAATTCATCGCTTGTCAGGCCGGCGGTGCTGACGATACCGCGGCGGCCGCCGCCGTTGATGACCATTTCTTCGTAGTCGGAGGAATCGCGGTAATTCACGCGCTTGAGCTGACCGGCGTCGAGGGTCAGGTTGTCGATATCCAGCGAGTTGATTTGCCCGCCCTGGAAAATCTGCGGCAACAGGCGTGAGTCGTTGGCTTGCAGTACGGGTACCTTAGGCATTAGCGCGCCGACTTTCAGGATGGTTTTTGAGGCTTTCAGTTTGGCCGTAACGCCGAGGTCGCCGTAGCTGTCCTGGGCCTTGCCGGTTTCCCGGTCAACTTGCAGCAGGCCGGTGCCGGTGCGGCCTCGGCCGGAGTCCAGTTTTACTCCCAAGGTGCCGATGGCATCGACGCCGACACCCACCGTACCGTTGGTGTAGCCCGATTCGTAACGCAGTAGAAAACCCTGCGCCCATTCTTCCGACTTGCTGCGAAACTCGCCGGGTTTACCCGTGACGCCGGGCGGGTTGGGGCTGCCGTCCTGCCGGTAGTCGCGGTTCATATAGAAGTTGCGCAGCTCAAGGCTGGCTTTGCTGTCGTTGATAAAGTCGGCGTGGGCCAAGGTCGGAAGGGTTAAGGACGCGCCAACCGTAGCCAGGGCTACAGCGTGGGCGAGGTGAGCTTTGCTCATTATTGTTTTCTCCTCGTGTGGTAGTCGGTCGGTGGTGGTGTGACCGAACGGTTACAGCAAGATGAATGTAAGCACGAGGAATTGTCTTACGCCCTTTAGACCTTAGTCGGCGGGGCGCGGGCAGGGCCTTGCTGGGTAATAACCGAGGGTGTCCTGCACCGCCGCATCGTGGGCGGGAACGATGGTCAGCTGCAGTTTTTGTTCAAGGGCGCGGTAGATATGGCGCACCTTTACGGCCCCGCAGACCAGGCTTTAGAGGTCCGCGCCGCTGCGCTGGTACGTTTGGAAGCGGCGGGTGTAAGTAGGGGTAATCCTAAAAACTCGTAGGACCATCGGTCGGGCTTATGGCGAAATGCCCTCAACTTTTGCCAGGGGGTGCCGTCAACCTTGCAGATGTTCCTGTCGAGGAAAATGATCATGGCTACTTCTTCAGCTGCTTTTCTGCCGGCCAATCTGCGCACCGGCAACGTCGGCACCGGCTCCAATTCGAGCAGTGCCGTAGACCCGCAGAAAACCTTGGCTAACCGCCTGGCCGACAAGCTTGGCCTCAAAGCCGGTGACCTCAGCGGCAAGGCCAGCGACTACACGCCGGATAAAGTTTCCGAGCGCATTTTGGGCTTTGTCGAAGGCAGCATTAAGGCTAAAGCCGCTGGCGGCGCCGACCCGGCGGAGCTACAAGAAATGCTCGCCCAAGCGCGTAAAGGCGTAGAGGAAGGCTTCGCTGAGGCGAAGAAGATCCTTGATGGCTTAGGTGTGTTGGGCGGCGACATCGCAAAAAATATCGACGAAACCTACAGCAAAATCACTGCTGGCTTGGACAAGCTCGGCGAAAGCCTGGGTGTTCCGGCCTCGTCTACCGACAGCCCGGATTCCACCACCTCGATTTCCGGTGATTACAGCAGCCGCAATTACCAGGCCCAGGCGCAGAGCTTCAATCTCGACCTGACCACCCTGGAAGGCGACAAAGTGCGCATTACCGCCGCCAATGCCTCGTCCAGCGACAGCACTTCGTCGGCTAACGGCAGTTCGTCATCGACCAAGACCATTCAGGTTTCCGGTTATTCGGTGCAAGTGGACGGCGATCTTAACGACGAGGAAATGGCCTCGCTCAAAGACTTGTTCAGCAAAGTCTCCGATATTTCTGACAAGTTCTATTCCGGCGACTTGCAGGGCGCTTTTGACCAGGCGGTGAAGCTGGATATCAACGGCACCCAGTTGGCCAGCATGTCGCTGAATATGACCACCGCCAGTGTGCGCGCTACCGAAACCTACGGCTCAGTGGCTGGCGGCAGCAAAGCCGGGGCGAGCAACAGCGCCTTGCAGGATTACGCCAAGAGCTTGGTGGATGGTTTGCAAAGCGCGAGCAACCTGTCGAGCGACCCGGCGAAAACCATGTCGGATCTGCTCAAAGGCGCTTTCAGTCTGGATGAGCGCTTCGACCAGGCCAGCCTGGACAAAGCCAAAGACCTTAACGACCGTCTCCTCGACGGGCTGAAAGGCTTGATCACTCCACAAACCGCCACACCCACCAAAGCCACCGCCGCTGCCAGCGACGAGTGAGTCGGCTAAACTGCGCCTCATCTTTTCTCTTGAGGCGCAGTCATGCTTCCCGAATGCCAATTGTTCGGCACCCTTGGTTGCCATCTCTGTGAAGTGGCCGAAGCGCTGCTGATGCCCTTTGTTGAGCACGGTTTGCTGGTGGAGTTGGTAGATATCGGCGACAGCGAAGCGCAGGTGGAAACCTACGGCCTGCGCATTCCGGTATTACGCCGCTGCGACAACGGCGCTGAGTTGAACTGGCCGTTTGATGCCGACCAGATTGCTGCCTTTCTGAGCTAACGCTTCCTGAATCAGTCGCGCTTTTCGCCACGACGCGGTGGCGGCGGTGGCGTGTCTTCAAATACTTCGGCTACTTCGCAGGCCAACTTCTCGGTTGGGAAGGGCCCGGCAACCTGCTCGCCGGAATTGGCAACAACCCACCAGTTGCCGGTGCTGATCTGTTTGATCGCATAACCGTTTACGGTCTTTTCCGCGCTCATTGTGTGCTCTCGATAAGGGGTAAATAGCCAGGCCGTGATAGTACCCAGTAAAGGCTAAATCACGGCCAATAAAAAACCCGCCAAGAGGGCGGGTTTTTCTGGGATTGGTCGGAGAGACAGGATTCGAACCTGCGACCTTCTCGTCCCGAACGAGACGCGCTACCAAGCTGCGCTACACTCCGAATGGGGCCAGATTTTACTGAAAAAGTTTTAGCGCACAAGGGGTTAGGCAGAAAATTTTCTTCTCGCAACTAACCCCTTTTGCCGCTTGGGTCAGAGCTCTTTGACGGTACGCACTTGGTCTTTATTGACCTTGGTGCGTTTGCCGTCCAGTTGCTCGAATTGGTAGAAACCCGACTCGTCGTCGTACTCCGGTTCATCGACCGTCTGGATTTCGCGGCCATCGTTCAGGGTGATAACCGAGGGCGAGGAGCAACCGGCGAGGGCGGCAAGGCCAAAGGCCAAAGCAAAGGCGGGAAGAGTCCGCTTATTCATGGTTTTTTCTCCGTTATGGGCAGACAGCGTCTGCATACTGGCTCAGCTATTAGCGGTGCATGAGACGGAAACCTGTCGGTCAAGTTCACTGACCGGGCAATTAGCGGGTGCGCGGTGCTGTTTGCGTGAGTAATTCGGGGGTGTTGAGATTGGCCAAGCGCGGATCGTCCTCGGCCAAATCCAAATAAATTGCTCCTTGCGCTTCAAGCACCTGCCTGGGGC
>NZ_JBBNAH010000709.1:0-1172 GCF_037994325.1 Pseudomonas sp. | reverse complement strand
CTGCCGCTAGGATTGGCTTTCCCGCAGCATTCAGGATTCCCGCCTACGCGGGAATGACGGTGTCTTAGCATCCTTCCTCGTCGTCCCCGCGCAGGCGGGGACCCAGGTACGGAGATGCACCTGCCGCTAGGATTGGCTTTCCCGCAGCATTCAGGATTCCCGCCTACGCGGGAATGACGGTGTCTTAGCATCCTTCCCCGCCGCAGACGTGCAATGACGGCTGTGGGTTCAGGCCTTAGGGGCGTAAAAGCAACATCCGCAAACACTCTTGTGCAGGGCTTTTGCGCGGTTTGGTTCTAGTCTGCCGGTCGGTTTATTTGACGATTGGAGGCTCTATGAACACCCGTGGCTTACTCGATCAATTGCTGAAATCCGGCCAGGACTTGCTGCAAAACAAGGCCTCTGGCGGTAAACCCAACAGCGCTAGCGGCGGTGTTGGCGGCCTGCTTGGCGGCGCCAACCTTGGCAGTTTGCTCGGAGGGGCCGGTGGCGGTGCCCTGGCGGCTGGGGCCATGGGCCTGCTGTTGGGCAACAAAAGCGCACGCAAGCTGGGCGGCAAAGCCCTGACCTATGGCGGCCTCGCCGCCCTCGGCGTGATCGCCTACAAAGCCTACGGCAACTGGCAAGCCAACCAGGCCGCTGGCGCCAGCAACACCGCCGAACCGCAAACCCTCGACCGCCTGCCCGCGCCGCAAGCCGAGCTGCATAGCCAGGCGATTCTGAAAGCCTTGGTGGCGGCGGCCAAAGCCGATGGCCATGTGGATGGCCGTGAGCGGCAGTTGATCGAGGGCGAGTTGGTAAAACTCACCGACGATGCCGAACTGAAAACCTGGCTCGATCAGGAACTCAACAAAGCCCTCGACCCCGCCGATGTTGCCCGCGCCGCCACGACGCCAGAAATGGCCGCCGAGATGTATGTGGCCAGTGTGTTGATGGTGGATGAAGAGCACTTTATGGAACGGGCTTATTTGGATGAGCTGGCCAAGCAGTTGAAGCTTGATCCGGCGTTGAAGCTGGAGTTGGAGAGCCAGGTTCGTCAGGCAGTGTGATCTCTCAGGACGCAAAACTGACACCGTCATCCCCGCGAAGGCGGGGATCTAGAGTCTCGGAAGAGACCTCGTTCGCGGCGCCATTCTGGATCGCCAGCCCGGTGGATCCCCGCCTTCGCGGGG
>NZ_JBBNAH010000708.1:0-11015 GCF_037994325.1 Pseudomonas sp. | reverse complement strand
ACCTACAGAGAACCTTCGAACCGTAGGTTGCGGTTGAGCGCAGCGAAGCCCAACAAACGCTCTCAAAAAAATTGATTACCTGGGCGGGAAAGGCCGAGGTGTTCACGCAAGGTTGTGCCCTGGTACTGACTGCGAAACAGCCCTCTGCGTTGCAGTTCGGGCACTACGTAGTTGGCGACGTCCTCCAGGCCTGCGGGCAAATGCGGCACCAGCACGTTAAAGCCGTCTGCCGCGCGGCCTTCAAACCAGGCTTGCAGCTCGTCGGCAATCTCGCTGGCGGTGCCGATCAGGCTGTAGTGCCCTCGCCCACCGGCAATACGCCGGCCCAGTTGCGCCAGGGTCAGGTTTTCCGCGCCGGCCAGTTCGGTGAGCAGTTTCTGCCGGCTTTGCTGGCCGTTTTCGGTCAGCGGCAAATCGGGCAGCGGACCATCAAGTGGGTAGCCCGACAGGTCAAAGTTGCCGAGCATGCGGCCAAGCAAAGCCACGCCCACTTGCGGCTCGACCAATTCCTGGAATTGCTCGAACTTTTCCCGCGCCTCTTGGTTGCTTTGCCCAACCACAATAAAGACGCCAGGCATGATTTTTAGCGACTCTTCGCTGCGCCCAAACTTGCCCAGGCGGCCTTTTAGGTCGGCGTAAAACGCTTGCGCTTTGGCCAGCGAGGTTTGCGCGGTAAACACCACTTCGGCAGTTTCGGCGGCCAGTTCGCGGCCGGTTTCCGACGAGCCGGCCTGCACGATCACCGGCCGGCCTTGTGGTGAACGGGCGACGTTAAGCGGGCCTTGGACTTTGAAGTGTTCGCCGCTGTGGTTAAGCACGTGCAGCTTGGCGGGGTCGTAGAACTGCCCGGCTTGTTTATCACGCAGAAAAGCGTCGTCGGCCCAGCTGTCCCACAGGCCGGTGACCACCTGATGGAATTCGCGGGCACGGGCGTAACGCTCGGCATGGGGAATATGGGCGTCGCGGCCGAAGTTATAGGCCTCGGCGGCGGCGTCGGAGGTCACCAGGTTCCAGCCGGAGCGGCCACCGGACAGGTGATCGAGCGAGGCGAATTTGCGCGCCACATGGTAGGGCTCGTTGTAGCTGGTGGTGACGGTGCTGATCAGGCCAATGCGCTCAGTTACCGCGCTTAAGGCCGAGAGCAAGGTCAGCGGTTCGAAGTACACCGAACGTGAGGTGTGGCTGGCGATAGCGTCGGTGGAGGCCGCCACGCTATCGGCAACAAAAATGGCGTCAAAGCAGGCCGCTTCAGCGATCTGTGCGGTGCGTTTGTAGCTGGCGAAATCCAGCGGATTGGCCTGTACGTCGGGGTGCCGCCAGGCGGCGATATGGTGCCCGCCGGCCATTAGAAACGCGCCGAGGCTTAGTTGACGGGGGTGTTGGCTCATAACATCGGTACCTGATCTGACGGAAAAGCCGTGTGGCCAATTCTACGGTGGCGCTTACGGGGTGTTGCACGTAGGTTGGGTTGAACGCAGTGAGGCCCAACAGGCCGGCCAAAGGCCGGCGCTTATCGGTCCAAGCTTTTATGTGGGCGACCCACGTTGGGCTTCGCTCACGCTCAACCCAACCTACGCCACTGGGTCCCCGCCTACGCGGGGACGACGGTGGTTTAGAAGTCCTTACGCACCTCTACGCCAAAGTAACGTTCGTCATCGCGTGGCACAGAGCGGTACACGTAGTTGGTGCCGCTGTAGGCCAGGCCGTTGGAGTAGCTTTTGTCGGCGAGGTTTTTACCCAGCAGCGCGACGCGCCAGCCTTCGTTGTAGTTGGCCAGGGCAACGCTGGCGTTCCAAATGCCGTAGGCGCCTTGGATGGTGTCGGCGTTTTGGTCGAGGCTGTATTGCACTTGGTCTTGCCAGGCGTAGTCGGTGCTCAGCTCGATATCCAGGCCGTTGTCCAGCGGAATGGTGTAGTCGCCGCGTACGTAGGTTTTCCAGTCCGGGCTAAAGGGCAGCGGTTTGCCGTTGATGTCGCAGGTGGCCGCCGCGCCTGGCGGGCAGGTGAATTCGTCGACACGGGCTTTGGTGTAGGCCAGCGCGCCGGACAATTTCAGTTGGCTGGTGGCCTGGAAGGCGACGTCCAATTCCACGCCTTCGCTTTTCACGCTACCGGCGTTGATCAAGCGGGTTACCACGGCACCGGCGACCACGTCGTAGAAGTTGGCTTGGTAGTTGTCGTACTCGGTGTGGAAGGCCGCCAGGTTGGCGGTCAGGCGATTATTAAACGCCGTGCTCTTTAAACCCACTTCCCAGGAGTTGGAGGTTTCCGGTTTCAGCGCTTCGGTATCGCGGGCGGCCATGTTGAAGAACACGTTGTAGGCCGGGCCTTTGTAGCCGCGCGAATAGGTGATGTAGCTGGTCAGGTTGTCGTTGATGTCGTACTGGAAACCGGCGCGGCCGGTGAAGCCATCTTCGTCCACCGAACCGGAGCTGGCGTAGCTGGGTTGAATGCCAGAAGCCGCTGCGGTGGAAACACGCTGGTGTTTGTATTCCAGGTCGTCGTGGGTCCAACGCAGACCGAGAATGCCGCGAAAATCTTCGGTGAAGTTAAAGGTGTTTTCGCCAAAGACCGCATAGCTGTCGTTGATGGCCTCGTAGTCGGCGCGGCCGGTTTGGGTGACTAAGGTGGGGGGCGTTACCGCACGGCGGTAGGTTTCTTCGCTTTTGCCGTGCATGTAGAAGGCGCCGAGCACGTACTCGTTGAACTCACCTTTGGGCGAGGCCAAGCGCAATTCTTGCGAGTATTGGTTGTAGTCCAGTTGGCCTTTGTCGTGGGACTGCGGCGCGCCCGGGAATATGCCGGACAGACGATCACCATCCTGGTACTGGGTGTTGTTCCAGCCGCGCCAGGCGGTAATGGATGTCAGGGTGAAGTCGCCCAGCACCCAGTCCACTTGGCCGGACAAACCTTGGTTACGGTCATCGACGCGGGTGTTCATTTCGCTGCTGATGCGGCGGTTGTGGTCGCTTGGGGTAATGCTGTTGTCGACAGCGAGGCCAAAGGTTGCGCCGGTTTTAGTCAGCACGCCGTTGGGGATGGTGTCTTTGCCCTGGGTGTAGTCGGCGATTAGGGTAACTTTCAGCTCGTCGTTGGGTTCGAATTCCAATTTGCCGCGCGCGCCCTTGCGGTCGTAGCCGTTGGCGTCGTCACCGTTGTAGGTGTTTTTTACGTTGCCGTCGTACTTACCCAGCAAGGTGGTCAGCGAGCCTTTGAGGGTGTCGGTCAGACGGCCGCCAATGCCAAAGCGCAGGCGGTTTTCGTTGCCGCCGCCAAAGTGCGAATAGTCGACGTAGCCGTGGGTTTCTTCCGGCGCTTCTTTGCTGACGATGTTGAGTACACCGGCCGAGGCGTTTTTGCCGAACAAGGTGCCTTGTGGGCCGCGCAGCACTTCGATGCGTTCCAGGTCGAGCAGGTCGAGGGTCGACTGGCCTGGGCGGCCGAGCACCACGCCGTCGATCACCGTGGCTACGGTGGGTTCTACGCCTGGCGAGGTGCTGATGGTGCCGACGCCACGGATAAACAGCGAGGTGTCTTTGTTTGAAGCGCCGCTGCGGTAGTTAAGGGTCGGCACTTGCTGAACGATGGTGGAGACGTTGTTACGGTTGTCGCGCTCCAGTTGCTCGCCATCGACGACGGAAACCGCCACCGGCACCTTTTGCAGCGACTCTTCGCGGCGGGTGGCGGTAACGGTTACCGCGCCAAGGGTGGGCGCCTGTTCGGCTGTTTCGCCGCTGGTGTTGGTTGCCTCGGCGGCAAAGCCCTGTTGGCCCAGCGCGGCGAGCAGAACCGCAACAGCCAAGGGGCTGCGGCGGGCGATAAAGGTGGTGTGTGTGTGCATGTTGAACTGCCCCATGTAGACCAGACGTTTGCCCATTCGATGACGGGCTTTTAGGGGACTGTCGGGTGTCTGGTCTCGCTCGTACGAGTGGCAGCTGTGTGACGACAGTCCGGCGCTTTTTAGCGCTAACATCGCAAGTATCATCGGCCGCTGATTAGACCGTCAAATACTAAAAGAATATTTTTATATTCCATAAAGTGCTTTATGAACAATCTTTTGTTAGCGCTAACAATGCAGTAAGGTGGCCCGCATTCTCCCCGCCCAGGACCGGCAAACACCGTGAGCAGCGACAAAGAACCCACCCGCAAACGCCGTGGCGCCGGCCGCGTAACCCTGAGCACGGTGGCCAAACAGGTGGGCGTTTCGGCGATTACCGTGTCACGCTACTTCAACCAGCCGGAGCAGGTTTCCGAAGAGCTGCGCGAGCGCATTCAGGCGGTGGTTAACGAGCTGGGCTATGTGCCCAATTTGGTCGCTGGCGGCTTGGCTTCGGCGCGCGGGCGCATCGTTGGCATGGTGGTTCCGAACATCTCCGGGCCGATCTTCGCCAACACCATTCAAGGCTTTAGCGACACCCTCGCCGCCCATGGTTATCAGCTACTGCTGGCGTCCAGCTATTTCTCGGAAGAACAGGAAGAAAGCGCAGTGCGCGCGTTTCTCGGCTGGTCGCCGGCGGCCTTGGTGGTGACTAGCCATTTCCACACCCCCGGCACCGACAAAATGCTCGCCGAGGCGGATATTCCGCTGGTGGAAATATGGGACTACCGCCCGGAACGTTCGCCCATGCAGGTAGGGTTTCTGCACCACGACGTTGGCGTACGCGCGGCCCGTTATCTGCTGGATAAGGGCTATCAACGCATCGCCTTTGTGCAGAACAGCGTGGCCGGCGACTTTAGCGCGCTGGAGCGCCGCGACGGCTACGCGCAGACCCTGCGCGAGGCTGGCCGCGAACCTTGGGTGTTTGTACCCAGCGCCGACGCCACACCGTTCGAGGGCGGCAAACAGGCCATGGACGCGCTGATGAAACGCAACCCACGCCCCGACGCGATTATTTTTGCCAACGACAACCTCGCCGCCGGTGGCCTGTTGGCTGGGCAGCGCGCGGGGCTGCGCATTCCGCAAGACTGCGCGGTGATGGGGTTTGGTGACTACGCGTTTGCCGAAATGCTGCTGCCGAGCCTGACCACCATCAAGCCGCCCGCCCGGCAGATTGGTGAAGTGGCGGCGCTGCGGGTATTGCAGGCGTTGGGGGTGGTGGAGTTAGACGAGCCGCTTCAGCAACTGAATTTGCTCGATTGCGAACTGGTGGAGCGCGAAAGCGCTTAAAATGCCGGCCCCACGCAGGCGCTAATCCTTGTTTTGCACATGCCTCGCGATTCTGGGTCCCCGCCTGCGCGGGGACGACGGCGGTGTTTGATAGATCTCCGTCATTCCCGCAGGGCGGTAATCCTTGTTTTGCGCATGGCTTGCGATTCTGGGTCCTGCCTGCGTGGGGCGACGGCGGTGTTTGATAGATCTGCGTCATTCCCGCACGGCGGTAATCCTTGTTTGGCGCATGGCGCGCGATTCTGGGCCCTGCCTGCGCGGGGACGACGGCGGTGTTTGATAGATCTGCGTCATTCCCGCACGGCGGTAATCCTTGTTTGGCGCATGGCTCGCGATTCTGGGTCCCCGCCTGCGCGGGGGCGACGGCGGTGTTTGATAGATCTGCGTCATTCACGCAGGGCGGTAATCCTTGTTTTGCGCATGGCTCGCGACTCTGGATCCTGCCTGCGTGGGACGACGGCGGTGTTTGATAGATCTCCGTCATTCCCGCGTAGGCGGGAATCCAGAATTGCAGAGTGACCGCCGCTCTGTGCAACACCGTCTGCCGCTACTTCGTCTCTCGTTTGGAATCCCCGCTTTATGCATGCCCGTACGCTTATGTCCCTGCCCCTACTCGCCCTCGCCCTTGGCGGTTTTGTGGTGGGCAGTAGTGAATTCATCATCATGGGTTTGCTGCCCGAACTCTCCGCCGACTTGCATGTAAGCCTGGCCGACGCCGGCCTGTTGGTTAGCGCTTATGCCTTGGGCGTGGTGGTCGGCGCACCATTGCTCGGGCCTATGCTCGACCGCGCGCCACGCCGGCAAGCGGTGATTTTGCTGATGCTCGCCTACACCCTCGGCAACCTCGCCTGTGCCCTGGCCCCGGACTATCACTGGCTACTCGCCGCGCGCCTGGCCACGGCCATCAGCCATGCCGGCTTCTTTGGTTGCGCCACCCTGCTCGCCCGCGAACTGGCGCCGCCCCATCGGCAGGCCTCGGCGATGGCCATGGTGATCAGTGGCCTGACCATCGCCAACGTACTCGGTGTGCCCTTGGGCGCCTGGCTGGGGCAGACCACCAACTGGCGGGTGACGTTTTTTGTGGTCGCCGGCATCGGCGCACTGACGCTGGTGGCGCAGTTCCTCTGGCTGCCGCAAACCGCGGCGCCGGTGCGCAGTGCTTCGGGCAGTTGGAGCGGTATTTTGCGCCGGCCGGTGCTGCATGCCTTGCTGGTCTGCAGCCTGACGTCGGTGTCGCTGTTTACCCTGTTTACCTATATCAGCCCGTTTTTGCGTGAGGTCACCGGCTTTACCCCGGACCAAAGCAATGGCGCTTTACTGCTGATGGGTATCGGCCTGACGCTGGGCAATATCTTTGGTGGACGCCTGGCAGACAAAGGCGTGCAACGCGCGGTTCCGAAGGCGTTGGCCACCAGCGCATTACTGGTGTTGGGCTTGTATTTCTTTGGCCATTTGCAGATTCCCACCCTGCTGATTTTGCTGGGTTGGGGCATTGCTACGTTTGCCGTATCCACACCGCTGCAATTGCTGTTGGTGGAACAGGCGGGCGAATCGGCCAGCTTGGCCGCAACCCTCAGCCACGCCGCCTTTAACCTCGGCAACGCTGCCGGCGCCTGGTTTGGCGGGCTGTGGCTGAGTGCGGAAATGGGCCTGCCGTTGCTGCCGGTGTTTGCTGTGCTGCTACTGCTGCTAAACGTTGCCGTGGCCTGGTGGCTGCCACGGCTTAAGGCTGTTTCTCACGATATTCCGCTGCATTGATAACCGGCTGGCGATAAACGCAGCGGCCTGAAAAAAACGTGTGGGCACGGAAATATCTGCAGCTACCACGCTCGCATTACCGTCAGCCTGGCAGAACCGGCTGCTAAAGAAATTGGCGTTGCAGCGCCACCATCAGGCTTCCTTGGTCCTGATGGAGCCTGTCATGCGCCGCTCACTGTTACGCTCGTTTGCTGCTCTGCTCTGCGTACATTTGCTCAACCCTATTACCGCCTACGCGCAGCCCGTCGCCTGGGTATATCGCATCGATACGCGGCCGCCCGAGGACGTTTTCGTCAATGGCTTCAGCAGCGGCGGAGAAGCACCGGAGTTACTCGGTCATGTGTTTTATGGCGAATGCGCCGCTGATGTGGCGGCCAGCAGGTCTGTCTGGGTCAGCACCACGGCCGACCGGGACTGGGCCATGGCCTTTGCCCGCAGGCAAAGGCCGATGCCAGGAACCTACGGGGCCGAGGATGTATGGCTTTACCGCATTCATACCGACGACACCTACCTGGACGTCAGCAGCATTTTGGCGCAGGTGATCAGCGCTGGCCGTCAGCGGCAGGATGGATACTTGCCGCAGCAAGCGAACCTGCTTGAGTACCTGATAAGAAACTCGGGCGTTGCCGGGCGCCGCGAAGTGGTTACACGGCGTGTTAGGCCAGAAAATATTTTCGCGGCGAGTCAGGTATTAGCACCTGCAGAGGGCCACGGTGACGGCCAAATGGTCCTCACCCCCCTACGCATGAATTCGGGGTACCTCAGACCCACCACTCGCATGAGCGATGAGGTGGTTCTGCAAGACCTGATACCGACAACCAGCATCCGCCTCTATCAGAGCAACCAGACCTGTGTTCTTGACTGCGATGGTGGAACCAGATCCCAGCGCAAACGCCGCAGCCCAACGTTGCCGAGCCTCAACTGCGCTGCCGAACCGAACCGCGCACGGGCGTTAATCGGCAGCGAGGACTAATACCAGAGCCTAACGCGGTACCAGTTTCAGCGAGGCCGAGTTGATGCAGTAACGCATGCCGGTCGGTGGTGGGCCATCGGGGAACAGGTGACCGAGGTGGGCGTCGCACTTGGCGCAGGTGACTTCAATACGGTGCATGCCGTGGCTGAAGTCGTCCTTGCTGGCGATGGCCGCGTTGGAGGTTGGCTGGTAGTAGCTGGGCCAGCCAGTGCCGGAGTCAAACTTGGCCTGGGAGTCAAACAACGCCGCGCCGCAGCACGCGCAGTGGTAAACGCCAGGGGTTTTGTCGTCGTGGTATTTACCGGTGAAGGCGCGCTCTGTGCCGCCCATACGGCAGACGTGGAACTGCTCGTCGGAGAGCTCCTCGCGCCAGGCATCCAGCGGTTTTTCAAGCTTGTCCATGGGGTCACCTCTTCTGCTGAAAAAAGCCCGAGCTGTACCTTTTCCAGGGCTCAGGCCACACGTATGATTGCCGCACTTTTGTAGACGCCAGTCTGTCATCCGCGTTACAGACTGCCAAGCCGCACGGCCCACTGCGCTCTGCCAGGGCCGGCCATTTTGTTCAGGATCCCCACCATGCAGGTCAGCAAATCGAACAAGCTCGCCAACGTCTGCTACGACATTCGCGGGCCAGTGCTCAAGCACGCTAAACGCCTGGAGGAGGAAGGCCATCGCATCCTCAAGCTGAATATCGGCAATCCGGCGCCGTTCGGTTTTGAAGCCCCCGAAGAAATTCTCCAGGACGTGATCCGCAACCTGCCCACCGCCCAGGGCTATAGCGACTCCAAAGGCCTGTTCAGCGCCCGTAAGGCGGTGATGCAGTACTACCAGCAAAAGCAGGTGGAAGGCGTTGGCATTGAGGACATTTACCTGGGTAACGGTGTGTCTGAGCTGATTGTGATGTCCATGCAGGCACTGTTGAACAACGGCGATGAGGTATTGATTCCGGCACCGGACTATCCGCTGTGGACCGCCGCCGTCAGCCTGGCCGGCGGCAACCCGGTGCACTACCTGTGCGACGAGCAAGCCAACTGGTGGCCCGACCTTGACGACATCAAGGCCAAGATCACCCCGAATACCAAAGCCTTGGTGATCATCAACCCGAACAACCCGACCGGCGCCGTGTACTCCAAAGAAGTACTCGAAGGCATGGTGGAACTGGCCCGTCAGCACAACCTGGTGCTGTTCTCCGACGAGATCTACGACAAGATTCTCTACGACGAAGCCGTGCATATCTCCACCGCTTCGCTGGCGCCGGACGTGCTGTGCCTGACCTTTAACGGCTTGTCCAAGTCGTACCGCGTGGCCGGTTTCCGCTCTGGCTGGGTGGCCATTTCCGGGCCGAAACACAAAGCGCAGAGCTATATCGAAGGCATCGACATCCTGGCCAATATGCGCCTGTGCGCCAACGTGCCGAGCCAACATGCCATCCAGACGGCCCTGGGCGGTTACCAAAGCATCAATGACTTGGTGTTGCCGCAAGGCCGCCTGCTGGAACAGCGCAACCGCACCTGGGAGTTGCTCAATAACATTCCAGGCGTCAGCTGCGTGAAGCCGATGGGCGCGCTGTACGCCTTCCCGAAAATCGACCCCAAGGTATGCCCGATCCACAACGACGAGAAGTTTGTGCTCGACCTGTTGTTGTCGGAGAAACTTCTAGTCGTACAAGGCACCGCGTTTAATTGGCCGTGGCCAGATCACTTCCGCGTGGTCACCCTGCCGCGCCTCGACGACCTCGACCAGGCCATCGGACGCATCGGTAACTTCCTCAAGACCTACAGCCAATAAGGCACCTGCCGAATATGGATCTGCAGATCGACGACTTCTATAAAGACGCGGCAGCCGGCCTTCTGCTGCTGTACCAGGCCTTCCCACGCAAGGTCGGCCTGTATGTGGAAGACCTGATTGGCCGTGAGGAGCCGGACGAATTCGGCCTGCCGAGCAAACGCCACCAAGCGTGCCTGGGCGCGCTGCTGTGGCTGGCTGATGAAGGTTATCTGCGCTACGAGTCGACCATTCATTACGACGCGCTGGACCAAGCGGTGCTGAGCGAAAAAGGCTTTCTGCGCCTGTCGCGCGGCGTACCCCATGCCCTGCCCGAAGGTGATGCGCTGCCACCCAGCGTACGCCGCGTGCATGCCACCCTCGCCCACCAGCTTCGCGAAGCCATTCACCAGCAGCACAGCGAGCGCATCGCCAGGCTGACCCGCCTGCTGTTCACCAGCAGCTTGAATGGCACAAACGACACAGTTTGAAATAGTCGCCGAGTTGTATAGCGCGGGGGGCCGCCCTTATATACCCCGCACTAGTCGTATGTCTTTTGCTCAAAGGAGAGTCTTCACACCATGATGCGCATTCTGTTGTTCATGGCCACCAACCTGGCGGTTCTGCTTATCGCCAGCATCACCCTGAAACTGCTTGGGGTGGATCGCTTCACTGGCCAGAATTACACCAGCCTGCTGGTCTTCTGCGCCGTATTCGGTTTCGCCGGTTCCTTGGTTTCGCTGTTCCTGTCCAAGTGGATGGCGAAGATGAGTACCGGTACCCAGATCATCAGCCAGCCGCGCACCCGTCACGAACAGTGGCTGCTGCAAACCGTTGAAGAGCTGTCGCGCAACGCCGGTATCAAAATGCCGGAAGTCGGTATTTTCCCGGCCTACGAATCCAACGCCTTCGCCACCGGCTGGAACCGCAACGATGCCTTGGTCGCGGTCAGTCAGGGCCTGCTGGAGCGTTTCTCCCCCGATGAAGTGAAAGCCGTACTGGCCCACGAAATCGGCCACGTTGCTAACGGCGACATGGTGACCCTGGCGTTGATTCAAGGCGTGGTGAACACCTTTGTGATGTTCTTCGCGCGGATCTTCGGCAACTTCGTCGACAAGGTCATTTTGAAAAACGAAGAAGGCAACGGCATCGGTTTCTACATCGCCACCTTCTTTGCCGAAATGGTGCTGGGTATTCTGGCCAGCGTGATCGTGATGTGGTTCTCCCGTCGCCGCGAATTCCGCGCTGACGAAGCCGGTGCCCGCCTGGCCGGTACCAGCGCCATGATCGGCGCCCTGCAACGCCTGCGCTCGGAACAAGGCGTGCCGGTACATATGCCGGAAACCATGAGCG
>NZ_JBBNAH010000707.1:0-8301 GCF_037994325.1 Pseudomonas sp. | reverse complement strand
AGCCCACCTCAATGAATTTTTAAAGCAGCGTGAGCAATTTAATAAGCTGTTGTCCGACGTGCTCGGCCAGTTCCAGCAGGGCCAGCCGCTGGTGGCGCGCAAGGTGCTCAATGAGCAGTTGCGCCCGGTGTGGGCCAAGGGCCGTGAGCAGTTGCTGGAAATGGTGCAGTTCAATAAAGACCGCGCCGATGTGGCCACCACCAACATTGCCAGCCAGGCGGCCGAGGCCAAGGTGAGCATGGTGCTGTCGCTGCTGTTGGTGATTGCGGTGGCGTTGGTCAGCGGCTTTGTGCTGATGCGCGCGATTATGGGGCCGCTGAATAACCTCACGCAGATTCTTACCGTAATGCGCAGCGGCAACCTCACCACGCGGTTTAACGATGTGCGCAACGATGAGTTTGGCGCGGTGCAGAGCGGCTTTAACGCCATGATTGATGACCTCACCAAGCTGGTGTCGCAGTCGCAGCGCTCGGCGGTGCAGGTGACCACCTCGGTGACGGAAATTGCCGCCACCTCCAAACAGCAGCAAGCCACCGCCACCGAAACCGCCGCCACCACCACTGAGATTGGCGCCACCTCGCGGGAAATTGCCGCCACCTCGCGCGATTTGGTGCGCACCATGGGCGAGGTTTCCTATTCCGCCGAACAGGCTTCGGTATTGGCCGGCGCCGGGCAAGTGGGCCTGCTGCGCATGGAAGACACCATGCGCCAGGTGATGGGCGCCGCCGAGTTGGTGAATGCCAAGCTGGGCATTCTTAACGAGAAGGCCAGCAATATTAATCAGGTGGTGACCACCATTGTGAAGGTGGCGGACCAGACCAACCTGCTGTCGCTTAACGCCGCCATTGAGGCAGAAAAGGCCGGCGAATATGGCCGCGGTTTCTCGGTGGTGGCCACCGAAGTGCGGCGTTTGGCTGACCAAACCGCCGTTGCCACGTACGACATTGAACAGATGGTGCGTGAGATTCAGTCGGCGGTATCCGCTGGCGTAATGGGCATGGACAAATTCTCTGAACAGGTGCGCCGTGGCATGGGCGAGGTGCAGGAGGTGGGCGAGCAGCTGTCGCAAACCATCGACCAGGTGCAAGCGCTGGCGCCGCGTGTGGTGGTACTGAACGAGGGCATGCAGGCGCAGGCCACCGGTGCCGAGCAAATTACCCAGGCGCTGACGCAATTGGGCGAGGCCACTGGGCAAACGGTGGAGTCGTTGCGCCAGGCCAGCTTTGCCATTGACGAGCTCAATCAGGTGGCCGGCAGCCTGCGTAGCGGCGTGTCGAGCTTTAAGGTTTAAGGTTCACCATGCCCACTGACCTGCAGCAGGCCAAAGCGCCGCTTTACTTGCTGTTCTCCCTCGGCACGGAGCGTTATGCCCTGGCCGCGCGCGAGGTGGTGGCGGTGTTGCCACGGGTGTTGCTGAAAAGCATCCCGGGTGCGCCGGCGTGGGTGGCCGGGGTGTTTGCCTTTCGCGGGCAGTTGGTGCCGGTGATTGACCTGTGCCACCTGAGCCTGGGCACGGCCGCCGTGCAGCGCACCAGCACGCGAACGGTGCTGGTGCATTACCGCAGCGCCGATGGCCAGAGCCGGCAACTGGGCCTGATTTTGGAACAGGCCAGCGACACCTTGCGCTGCGCCGCCGACGACTTTCGCCCATACGGGTTGAGCAGCGTCGCCTCGCCGTTTCTCGGCCCGGTGCTGGAAACCCCTGCGGGCCTGATTCAGCGCATTCAGATTGAGCAGCTATTGCCGGCCGATGTGCAGGCGCTGCTGTTTGCCGAAGGGGCGGCGCCATGACCGTCGACCCACGTTTCGAGCAGTTGCTTAAAGACAAGATTGGCCTGGATGCCATTACCGTGGGCGCCTCGGTGATCGAGCGCGCGGTGCAGCGCTGCATGGCGATGGTGCCGGGCCGCGAGCTGGAAACCTACTGGCAGCAGTTGCAGCATTCCGAGGCTGAACAGCAGGCGCTGATTGAAGCGGTGATCGTGCCGGAGACCTGGTTTTTCCGTTACCCGGAATCCTTCGCCACCCTGGCGCGCCTGGCCGTGCGCCGCGCTGCCGAGCTTAATGGCAGCCGCCCGCTGCGCTTGCTAAGTCTGCCGTGTTCCACCGGCGAAGAACCCTATTCGATTGCCATGTGCTTGCTGGATGCCGGCATCGCGCCGGAGCGCTTTCAGGTGGATGCGTTGGATGTAAGCCCGGCCTCGATTGAGCGCGCCACGCTGGGCGTATATGGGCGCAACTCGTTTCGCGGCGAGTCGCTGGCGTTTCGTAATCGCTATTTCGAGGCGGTGGATAACAGCTACGCGGTGAATGAACGGGTGCGCAAACAGGTGCGTTTTCGTAGCGGTAATCTGCTCGAGCCAGGGTTGCTGGCGAGCGAGCCGGCCTATGACGTGGTGTTCTGCCGCAACCTGCTGATCTATTTCGACCTGGCCACTCAGGAGCAGGTGCTGGACGTGCTCAAACGCCTGACCCGTGACGATGGCGTGCTGTTTATCGGCCCGGCCGAGGCCAGTTTGTTTACTCGGGTGGGCATGCAGTCGTTGGGGATTCCTTTGGCTTTTGCTTTTCGCCGGCAGATGCCTGCAGCGCCCAGCCACACCAGCTTGCCATCGCCGCCCGTAATGCCTCGGGCCATGGCTTCAAAACCGCTGGTGCGCCCACAACCGGCCAAACCGCTGGCGGTTAAGCCAAAGGCGAACGCCCCAGCCAAGGTGGACGATACCGCCGCGCAAATGACTCAGATCGCCACCCTGGCCAATCAGGGCCGCAGCGCCGAAGCTCGCCAGCATTGCGAAGCCTACCTGGCTAGCCACGGGCCGTCGGCAGAGGTGTTTTATTGGTTGGGTTTGCTGAGCGAAGTCGACCACGACAGCGTCGCCGCCCAGGGTTTTTACCGCAAGGCCTTGTACCTGCAACCGCAACACCCGGCCGCGCTGGCGCAGTTGGCCGCGTTGTTGGCGGCGCAGGGTGATAAGGCCGGCGCCGAACGTATGCAGGCGCGGGCACTGCGTGGGGTAAGCCGCAATGAATGAAGTCGGTTTGAACCTGCACGGCGGTGAGCAGACGGTGGATGACTGCTGGAACCGCATTGGCGTGCGCGGCGACAAAAGCTGCCCGGCGCTGGTTGAGCATGTGCACTGCCGTAACTGCGAGGTGTATGCCGCCGCCGCCACGCGCCTGCTCGACCGCTACAGCCTGAGCCAGGAACATGTGGCGCTGTATGACCACGCCGATGTGCAAACGCAGCAGGCCACGCGTTCGCTGATTGTGTTTCGCCTGGGCGAAGAGTGGCTGGCCCTGGCCACTCGCATGTTGGTGGAAGTGTCGCCCTTGGCGCCGATTCATTCGTTGCCGCACCAACGTTCGCGGGCCTTGCTTGGCGTAGCCAATGTGCGCGGTGCGCTGGTGCCCTGTGTGTCGCTGACGGAGCTGTTGGGCCTGGATGCCACGGCGGCAAAAACCAGCGGCCGGGTGGTGCCACGCCTGCTGATTCTGGCCGGGCAGGGCGGCAATGTGGTGGCGCCGGTGGATGAGGTGCTGGGCATTCACGCCTTCGCCGAACAACAACTGGCCGAAGCCAGCACCAGCCAGGCCAACCTCAGCGCCACCAGCAGCAGCGCTGCTAGCGGCAAGTACACCCGTGGCGTGCTGCAGTGGCAACAACGCAGCGTGCGTCTGTTGGATGAAGAGCTACTACTTCACGCCGTGATGCGGAGCCTGACATGACCCCGGATCAAATGCGCGATGCCTCAATGCTGGAGCTGTTCCAGCTGGAAGCCGAGGCCCAAGCCCAGGTGCTGAATGCCGGTTTGCTGGCGTTGGAGCGCAACCCCACCCAGGCTGACCAGCTTGAGGCGTGCATGCGCGCGGCCCATTCGTTAAAAGGCGCGGCGCGCATTGTTGGCGTGGATGCCGGCGTGGGCATCGCCCATGTGATGGAAGATTGCCTGGTCAGTGCCCAGGAAGGGCGTTTGCGCCTGACCCCAGAACATATTGATGCGCTGCTGCAAGGCACCGATTTGCTCTTGCGCGTGGCTAAGCCTGAGGCCGGGGTCACGCCGCAGGACGTCGCCAGCTTTGTGGAGCAGATGGACATCATGAGTCGTGGCGGTTTGATCGCCATGCAGGAAAGCCGGATAGCCGCGCCTGAGCCAGCGTTTACGCCGCCGCCGGTGCACCAGCCTTCGCCACAACCGCTGCCTGCGGCCGTTCCTGTGGAGGAGGCGGCCGTGGCCGATGCCGGTGGCGAGCGGGTGTTGCGCGTTACGGCCGAACGCCTGAATCGCTTGCTTGATCTGTCGAGCAAATCGCTGGTGGAGTCGCAGCGGCTCAAGCCGTTCCTCACTTCCATGCAGCGCATGAAGCGCCTGCAAACCGGGGCCAGCCGCGCGCTGAATACGGTGCAGGACGCCCTCACTCAAACCACCTCTGACCCGCAAACCCTGGAGCTGTTGGCCGATGCCCGGCGCCTGGTGGACGAGTGCCAGCAAATGCTCACCCAACAGGCGAGTGATCTTGATGAATTCAGTTGGCAGTCGGAGCAGCGCGCGCAGTTGTTGTATGACACTGCGCTGGCCTGTCGTCTGCGGCCGTTTAACGATGTGCTGCGCGGCCAGGAACGGATGATCCGCGACCTCGGTCGCTCGCTGGGCAAGCAGGTGCGCCTGGAAGTTGAAGGCAAGAAAACCCAGGTCGACCGCGAGGTGCTGGAAAAACTCGAAGCACCCTTGGTGCACCTGCTGCGCAATGCCGTCGACCATGGTGTAGAAAGCCCGGACGCACGGGCGCGCGCGGGCAAGCCGGCAGAAGGGGTGATCAGCATTCATGCCCGCCATCAGGCCGGGTTGCTGGTGCTGGAGTTGAGTGACGACGGCGCCGGTATCGACTTGCAGCGGCTGCGCGGGGCCATTGCCCAGCGGCAGTTGTCCACGGCAGACACCATCGCGCAGATGAGCGAGGAAGAGCTGCTGAGCTTTTTGTTCCTGCCCGGTTTCAGCATGCGCGACACGGTGACCGAGGTGTCGGGCCGCGGCGTGGGGCTGGATGTGGTGCAGCATATGGTCCGCCAGTTACGCGGCGCCATTGAACTGCGGCAAGTGCCGGGGCAGGGCGCGACGTTCCACTTGGAGGTGCCGCTGACCTTGTCGGTGGTGCGCAGCCTGGTGGTGATGATTGGTGGCGAGGCCTATGCCTTTCCCCTGGCGCAGATCGAACGCATGTTGGAGCTGGCGCCCGAGGACATTGTGCAGCTCGAGGGCCGTCAGCATTTTTGGCACGAGGGCCGGCATGTCGGCCTGGTGGCGGCGCACCAGCTGTTGCAGCGGCCCGAGGGCGAAGCGTCGGCGGGCGATATTCGTGTGGTGGTGATTCGCGAGCGTGACGCGGTGTATGGCGTGGCGGTGGAGCGGTTTATTGGCGAGCGCACGTTGGTGGTGCTGCCCATTGATGCGCGGCTGGGCAAGGTGCAAGACATCTCCGCCGGCGCGCTGCTGGACGACGGCACGCCGGTGCTGATTCTGGATGTGGAAGACATGCTGCGCTCGGTGGAAAAACTGCTCAGCACCGGGCGCCTGGAGCGTATCGACCGTGGCCGCCAAGCCGGCGCGGTGGCGCGCAAACGCATTCTGGTGGTGGACGATTCCCTTACCGTGCGCGAGCTGGAGCGCAAGTTGCTGTTGCAACGCGGCTATGACGTGGCGGTGGCCGTGGATGGTATGGACGGCTGGAACGCGCTGCGCTCCGAGCACTTTGATTTGCTGGTGAGCGATATTGATATGCCGCGTATGGACGGCATTGAGTTGGTCACCCTGATCCGCCGTGACAACCGCTTGCAGTCGCTGCCGGTGATGGTGGTCTCGTACAAAGACCGGGAAGAAGACCGCCGCCGTGGCCTGGATGCCGGCGCCGATTATTACCTGGCCAAGGCCAGTTTCCATGACGAAGCGCTGCTGGATGCGGTCGTCGACCTGATTGGAGAGCCGTAGGGGTGAAGATAGGGATCGTCAACGATATGCCCCTGGCGGTGGAGGCACTGCGCCGCGCGTTGGCTTTGGAGCCGGCGCATCAGGTGATTTGGGTGGCGGTCAATGGCGCCGAGGCGGTGGCCAAATGCGCCGAGCAAAAACCCGATGTGGTGCTGATGGATTTGATGATGCCGGTGATGGACGGCGTGGAAGCCACCCGGCAGATTATGGCCAGCACGCCGTGCGCCATTGTGGTGGTGACGGTGAATTCGCAGCAAACCATGGGCCGTGTATTCGAGGCCATGGGCCATGGCGCGGTGGATGTGGTCGACACTCCCGCACTGGGCGTCGGCGACCCGCGCGAGGCCGCCGCGCCGTTGTTGCGCAAAATTCAGAATATTGGCTGGCTGTTGGGCCAACAGGAAAATCGCCCCGGCGCGCGTACCCAGGTTGCCGCGCCCGCGCGCCAACGCCAGGCCTTATTGGCCATTGGCTCGTCGGCAGGCGGCCCGGCAGCGTTGGAGGTATTGCTTAAGCAACTGCCGGCCGACTTTCCTGGTGCGGTGGTGCTGGTACAGCATGTGGATCAGGTGTTTGCCGCCGGCATGGCCGAGTGGCTGTGCAGTGCGTCGAATATGCCGGTGCGTTTGGCCGTGGATGGCGAGCAACCGCAGGTGGGCAGCGTGCTGTTGGCCGGCACCAATAACCACCTGCGCCTGCTTAAAGACGGCACGTTGAGTTACACGGTTGCGCCCAGCGAGCATATTTATCGCCCCTCGATTGATGTGTTTTTCGAAAGCGTCGCCCAGTATTGGCAGGGCAATGCCATTGGCGTATTGCTCACCGGCATGGGCCGCGACGGCGCCAATGGCTTGAAACTAATGCGTGAGCGGGGTTTCCATACCATCGCCCAGGACCAAGCTTCATCGGCGGTGTATGGCATGCCCAAAGCGGCGGCGGCCATTGATGCAGCTGTAGAGATTTGCCCGTTGGAGGCGATAGCCCCCACGGTGTGCCGGCTATGGGCGTAGGGTGTGCTATGCGCACCACCGGGTTTAACGGCATACCGTCTGGTGCGCACAGCGCACCCTACGGGAGCAAACCGGGCAAAGCGAAAAACAACAATGATTAAGCGAGGGTAGTGGCGCAGTGATTAATGACGAAAACGCCGTGATGGTGCTGTTGGTGGACGATCAGGCCATGATTGGTGAAGCCATTCGCCGCGTGCTGGCCAATGAGCCCAACCTCGGTTTCCACTTCTGCTCCGACCCGCATCAGGCGGTGGCCCAGGCCATTGCGATTAAACCTACGGTGATCATTCAGGACCTGGTGATGCCGGGCGTCGACGGTCTGTCGCTGGTGCGGGCTTACCGCGCCAACCCTGTCACGGCGGATATCCCCATTATCGTGCTGTCGACCAAAGACGACGGCATGGTCAAAAGCTCATCCTTTGGCGCCGGTGCCAACGACTATTTGGTGAAGTTGCCCGACGCCATCGAGCTGATTGCGCGTATTCGCTACCACTCGCGCTCGTTCCAAATGCAGCTGCAACGCGACGAAGCCCACCGCGCCCTGCGTGAAAGCCAGCAGCAGTTGATGGAAACCAACCTGGTGCTGCAACGGCTGATGAACTCCGACGGCCTGACCGGCTTATCGAACCGCCGCCACTTCGACGAATACCTGGAAATGGAATGGCGCCGCGCCATGCGCGAGCAGAGCCAGCTGTCGCTGCTGATGATTGATGTGGACTACTTCAAGGCCTACAACGACGGCTTTGGCCACCTCAAGGGCGATGAAGTGTTACACCAAGTGGCAGACGCCATTCGCGGCGGCTGCAGCCGGCCTTCTGACTTGCCGGCGCGTTACGGCGGCGAGGAATTTGCCATGGTGCTGCCGAGCACCTCATCGGGCGGTGCGCGCCTGGTGGCCGAGAAAATCCGCCGCGCCGTGGAAGCGCTAAACATTCCCCACACCTCACCCAAAGAGGGCTCGGTGCTGACCGTCAGCATTGGCCTGGCAACCATGCTGCCGCAGCAGAACGAAGAGCATCGGTTGTTGATTCAGACGGCCGACCGGGCCTTGTACCAGGCCAAGAATGCCGGGCGTAATCAGGTGGGAATGTTGTAAACACCCCCACCTGATTACGCAGGAATGACGGAGGTTTATGCATCCCTCCCCGTCGTCCCCGCGTAGGCGGGGACCCAGGTATGGAGATGCACCGGCCGCTAGGATTGGCTTTCCCCGCAGCCTTCTGGATTCCCGCCTACGCGGGAATGACGGTGTCTTAGCATCCCTCCTCGTCGTCCCCGCGCAGGCGGGGACCCAGGTACGGAGA
>NZ_JBBNAH010000706.1:0-2274 GCF_037994325.1 Pseudomonas sp. | reverse complement strand
GCCCAGCGCCGTGATGATGGTGAACAGCGCAATGCCGTAGCCCAGCTGCATTTCGCGGAAGGCCAGGGCGATCAGCACCGGGGTGAAGGTGCCGAGGGTCTGAATGCCGATCAGGTTGCGCAGGATCAGGATCACCAGCACACCGATCGGGATCATCACCATGATCATGAAGGTCTGCTGGGTTTGCAGCGGCAGGCCGTACAGCGAGTATTCGAGGAAGTCGGCGTCGGTGTTTTCGTCGGTCAGCTTGGCCAGGCGAATGGCGTTCATCTGGCTGTTGTTCAGGCTGAAACGCACGTTCAGTTTTTTGCCGCCTTCGATGCTCACCAGGTTTTCGTCACCGGTCCACCACACCAGGCGGTCGGCGGGCAGGCCGGATTCGCCGGTTTCCGGGCTGAAGTACAGCCAGTCCTGGCCGTTGAAGCTGCGTAGCCACAGCTCCGGGGTCTGTGGTTGGTCGGCTACCAAGCGAATGGTGTGCACGCGCTCCATCGGCACGTGGGCGATGGACAGCAGCAGCTCGATGGTTTTGGCTTTATTTGGCGTCGATGTATCGCCCGCCAGCAGCAGTTTGACGTTGTCGTCGTTAACGTTGTTAACCCGCTTAATGGTTTCGCTGATAAAGGTTTCGATGTCGGCCGAGTGTTGGCGAATCGGCGCCATCAGCGCTTCGGCGGCAATTTTCTCGGCGCCTTCTACGGCAATGCTGTCGCGGAAAATCGGGCCTTTGGCTTTGGGTTTTTCGCCGCTGTAGCGCTTGGTCAGCACCAGGCGGTAGTAAAGGGTTTGGTTGCCACTGACACGGCGGGCCGACCAGGTGACCTTACGGTTGCCGTCGACGCGGTTGATGCTGACCCCGTAGTTATTGGAGATAAAACTCTCGTTCAGGCTGACGTAGTCCTGGCTCAGCGGCGGCACGAACATCTGCACCTTCACCGGATTTTTCGGCGTGGCCTGGAATTCGACCTTGGCGTCGATGTTCCACAGGTCGTCGGTTTCATCCTCAGTGATAGGGATGCCAACGATAAAAATCTGGTAGGCCGTAATCAGAATGCCCAGGGTCACCAAAATGGCGATCAGGACTTTCAGATGCAGGGTAAGAGAGCGCATGTCGGGAACCTGTCCATTAATCAATCTTGTCAGTGTCGCTGTACCACATGACCCCAGGCAGGGCGCGGTGCAGGTAATGGCATTGCGGTGGAGCTCACGTTCTATCCGTTAAAACGGGCGGAAGCGCCTGGGCCGGGTAGGCCCATTAGCTAACCGGTTGTTTCTCGCTGCTGTCATCTGCCACGGCGCAACCAGGCTTACCGGCGGCGTATTTGAGGCTGGGATCGACCAGGGCATCGAAGCGTTTCAGCGCCTCGGAGCCTATAAGTAGTGGGTATTGAAAAGCGCTGCGGTCGGTGAGGTTGACTTCAATGGTGCGCAAGGCTTTGCCCATGCACACCTGCAACTCGATCACCGGACGCGCGGTGTAGGTTTTCTCTTCTTCCGGGTCGTAATCACCGGCGCGGCGTTTGATTTTGCTGATACGCGCCAGCGGGCGTTCGATGGGGTGGGCGTGGGCATCGTCGATGGCCAGGTAGAAGCGCACCCAGGTTTCGCCATCACGCTTAAAGCGCTTGATATCGCGGGCACTTAACGAGGCTGTTTTGGCGCCGGTGTCGAGTTTGGCGGCCACTTGCAGGTCGATGTCGGTGAGCTGGGCGTATTCATTCAGGCCATACACGCCCTTGTCGGCCGCCTGGCTTAGGGCCGGCAGCAGCAAAAGAGGTAACAACAGGGCTAAGGGCTTGAGTGTCATAAGTCCTAAAACGGATCTGGTAATTGCAGCGGGTCTCGTTTGCCGAGTTCCCGATTCAAGTCACTTAGTCTTAACAGCGGGGGCTTAGTTTCACCTAACGCCTGGCAGGTGAGTCTAGCAGCGCTTGGCCAGCACTCCCGGTCGCAAGCGCCGCGCATTCTAACATGCGGATTTTCTCTGGCGACAGGCGGCAGGGCGTTCTATCAAACGACCGTGCGCTTTGCGCCGGGATGAGTCCGGCTGGAAATTCTGGGTCCCCCGCCTGCGCGGGGACGACGATGTTGTTGGCTAGAATTCTCGTCATTCCCGCGCAGGCGGGAATCCAGGTTCGCAACGCACAGTCGTTTATCGGTTGCGCTTGTTTTTTAAAATACTGTCGACAATGGACATTGATTGTTTGACGAAAATAGCCTTAAGGCGTAATTTCCGTCGAAATATTTAGCGATGTGTCGACACTATGCAAGACG
>NZ_JBBNAH010000705.1:0-8262 GCF_037994325.1 Pseudomonas sp. | reverse complement strand
GCGCCACCCTGATCGGCAATGGCCCGGAAGCCATGAGCAAGGTGTCCATGGTCGGCAACGATTTGGCGCTGGATAGCGGCGTGGGTGTTTGCGGCAAAGACGGGCAGTCGGTGCCAGTCGGAGTGGGACAGCCGACGCTGAAGATTGATTTGATTACCGTGGGTGGGACTGGCGGCGCGTAGGTTGGGTTGAGCCAACGGCGAAGCCCAACAAACCGGCCGAAGGCCGGTGCGTATCGGTCCCGTTGGGCTTCAGCGCTTAACGCAACCCACGCTTGGTTTCATCCAGTTCGCGGATGTATTTGAAGATTTTGCGTGTGGCGGCCGGGGCTTTGTTTTGTGCCGTTTCATGCTGGGCCTGACGGATCAGCTGACGCAGGTGGGTACGGTCGGCGTCCGGGTATTCGGCGACAAAGGCTTCAAGCACGTCGTCGGTGCCAGTGGCCAAACGGTCACGCCAGCGCTCAAGGTTGTGGAAGCGTTCGTTGTACTGCCGGGTCGAGGCATCAAGTTGATCCAGCAGTACCAAGATTTCATCGATGTTCTGATCACGCATCAGCTTGCCGATGAACTGGATATGCCGTTTACGGGCGATGTTCGCCGTGTGTTTCGGCGCTTCGGCCAGGGCGCGACGCAGGGCGTCGGTCAGCGGCAGTTTGTCGATCAGGGCGGGTTTGAGCGTGGTCAGGCGTTCGCCAAGGTCAACCAGCGCATGCAGTTCGCGCTTGACCTGAGTTTTGCTCTTCTCTTCGGAGAAGTCGTCGGAATAGTCAGACATGGGGCAGATCCAGTTGGAAACGCCGCCATGATAACGAGTCAGAGGCCGCTTGTCCGGCCTGGCCAGGTGACTGGTCTTAGAACTGGAGTTGTAGGTTATGAGTGCAGCAGACGTAGTTGGGCCGCAGGCCCTGCCGCAATTGCAGGAGCAGGTCGCGCGAATTCTCGCCGAAGCCAAGGCCCAGGGCGCCAGCGCCTGCGAAGTGGCGGTATCGGTGGAGCAGGGCTTGTCGACTTCGGTGCGCCAGCGCGAAGTGGAAACCGTCGAGTTCAACCGCGACCAGGGCTTTGGCATTACCCTCTACTTGGGCCAGCGCAAAGGCTCGGCCAGCACCTCGGCCAGCGGCGATGCAGCGATTCGTGAAACCGTTGCAGCCGCTTTGGCCATCGCGAAACACACCTCGGAAGACGATTGCTCGGGCCTGGCTGACGCGGAGTTGATGGCGCGTGACCTGCCTGACTTGGACCTTTACCACGCCTGGGATATCACCCCCGAGCAAGCCATTGAGCGCGCGCTGGAATGTGAAGCCGCCGCTTTTGACGCCGATGCGCGAATCAAAAACGCCGATGGCACCAGCCTCAATACCCACCAAGGTTGCCGCGTATACGGCAACAGCAACGGTTTTGTCGGCGGTTACGCCAGCACCCGGCAGAGCTTGAGCTGCGTGATGATCGCCGAGGCCGATGGCCTGATGCAGCGCGATTATTGGTATGACGTTAGCCGCTGTGGTGAAGATTTGGCCGACGCGGCGAGCATTGGTCGCCGCGCCGCCGAGCGCGCCGTAAGCCGCCTGGGCGCGCGTCCGGTGCCGACCTGTGAAGTACCGGTGTTATTTGCTGCTGAACTGGCCACTGGGCTGTTCAGTCATTTTCTCTCGGCGGTGTCGGGCGGCAGCATTTACCGCAAATCGTCGTTTCTCGAAGGCAGCTTGGGGCAGATGGTATTTCCTGAGTGGTTAAGCCTGGATGAGCGCCCGCATATTCGTGGGGCGCTGGGCAGTGCTTCTTTCGATGGCGATGGCTTGGCCACCTACGGCAAGTTTTTTGTCGAGAAGGGGCAGTTGCAGTCCTACATTCTTGGCACCTATTCGGGCCGCAAGCTGGGCATGCCGAGCACGGCCAACTCCGGGGGCGTGCATAACCTGTTTGTCAGCCATGGCGATGAAAACCAGAAGGCCCTGCTTAAGCGTATGGGCCGTGGCCTGTTGGTCACTGAGCTGATGGGCCAGGGGCTGAATATGGTGACCGGCGATTATTCCCGTGGCGCGGGTGGTTTCTGGGTCGAGAATGGCGAAATTCAGTTCCCGGTTCAGGAAGTGACCATCGCCGGCAACCTGCGCGATATGTTCAAGCAGATCGTCGCAGTGGGTAACGACCTGGAGCTGCGCAGCAATATCCGTACGGGCTCGGTGTTGATCGAAAAAATGACCGTCGCTGGCAGCTGATTTCTTCGTAAGGCGCACGACTGGGCGTGCGCCGAGGCTGTATTTCTACCCAGCTCGCGGTATTTCCCTTCTTGTTGTTTATCTGGCGTGTTCTGCGTTTTCGCCGAATATCGCTGCATTTTATTGCCTTAAATTCGACCTTTAAATCGACTGTTGATTATTCTTCCTAAATAAGAATAAATGTCATCAAGTTTTTTAGAGGTTGAGTTATGGCGCTGCGATCCCCTTTTGGTCCGTGTTTGGACTGCTGGTATTGGCAGGGTTTGCGTATTCGTTGCGCACTGTTGCCGAACGAACCGCGCTTGCTCGAGGTGCATTGGGCGCAGGGTTGCGAACTGGTGGAACACGGCCAGATCAGCCCGTGGAAGATGTCGGTCTGCACCCTGAATTTGCTGCTCGATACCGCCTGCGATCCGGTGCTGCCTTGGCATTGGCGCAGCGTATGTCTCGACCACGCTTACCGCTCCCTCTACGCCATGCAGCACCTAGCCCAGGACATGGATCAGCACGGCACGCTCAATCGCCTGCGCAACCGCCTGGCCACGCTGCAACTGGCGCCCTCCATCGCTTTCTCTGAATTGGCACAAGGAAATCCTTATGAGTAATTTACGCAGCGAACGCGACAGCATGGGTGAGCTGGCGGTCCCGGCCGAGGCGTTGTATGGCGCCCAAACTCAGCGTGCGGTGAATAATTTTCCGGTCTCGGGTTTGCGTATGCCGGTGCCGTTTATTCGGGCGTTGATCTTGGCCAAGGCGGCTGCAGCGCGGGCCAACGTCGAGCTGAAACAGATCACGCCGGAGCAGGGTGATGCCATCGTCGCCGCCTGCCAGCAATTGCTCGCGGGCGACTTTATTGCGCATTTTCCGGTGGATGTGTTCCAGACCGGCTCCGGCACCAGTTCGAATATGAACGCTAATGAGGTGATCGCCACCTTGGCGTCGCGCATTCTCGGCGAGCCGGTGAACCCCAACGATCACGTCAATTGCAGCCAGAGCAGCAACGACATTATCCCCACCACCATTCATGCCAGCGCCGCCATCGAACTGCACGAACGCCTGCTGCCCTCGCTCGGTCATTTGCTTAGCGCGCTGTGCGAAAAATCGCTGGCCGTGCAGCCCTATGTAAAAACCGGGCGCACCCATTTGATGGACGCCATGCCGGTGCGTATGAGCCAGGTGCTGGACGGCTGGGCGCAGCAGATTCAGAGCAATATTCAGCACTTGCGTCTGCTGCTGCCCAGCCTGCAAGCCCTGGCTCAAGGCGGCACGGCGGTGGGCACCGGCATTAACGCTCACCCGCGCTTTGCTGAAACCTTCTGCCTGGAGTTGAAAGAACTTACCGGCCTGCACTTCACGCCAGGGGATAACTTTTTCGCCCTCATCGGTTCGCAAGACACCGTCGTAGCAGTCTCCGGCCAGCTGAAAACCACCGCCGTGTCGCTGATGAAAATCGCCAATGACCTGCGCTGGATGAACTCTGGCCCGCTGGCTGGCCTGGCGGAAATTGAGCTGGAGGCACTGCAGCCGGGTTCGTCGATTATGCCCGGCAAGGTCAATCCGGTTATTCCGGAAGCGGTGGCCATGGTCGCCACCCAGGTGATCGGCAACGACGCCGCTATTACCGTGGCTGGCCAGTCCGGCAACTTTGAGCTCAACGTGATGCTGCCGGTGATTGCGCAAAACCTGCTGTACAGCATCGAGTTGCTGACTAACGTCAGCCGTCTGCTGGCCGATCGTGCCATCGCCACCTTCAAGGTCAATCAACCCAAGCTCAATGAAGCCTTGGCGCGTAACCCGATTCTGGTGACCGCGCTCAACCCGATCATTGGCTACTTGCAAGCTGCCGAGATCGCCAAGCTCGCCTACAAGGAGGGCCGCGCGATTATCGACGTGGCGCTCGAACATACCGACCTCAGTCGCGACCAGCTTGAGGTGTTGCTGAATCCGGAAAAACTCACCGCTGGCGGCTTGTAAGACTTTCTTCCCTCGTTGTGTGGAGGCGTCCATGAAGCATTGGCAAGGCATGATGAAAATCGGCAATCAGCTGTTCGGCGCGGGCGATTTCTATTCGGCGCGCGAGCAGTACCTGCAAGCCCTGGCCTTGGCCCAGGTGCTGTTCGACCGCTGGGCGAATGCAGATGAAGCGGTGGCTGCGTTGGTGATTTCCCACCATAACCTGGCCGATTTACACCTGCGTATCGGCCAGCCAGAAGAGGCGGCGGAATACCTCTGCGCGGTGCATGAGTACCTCTTGGAGGCCTCGGAAAGTCCGCGTCTGCCAGGGGTGTTGCGCGACACCGCGTTGCGCCATAGCCAGCGCACTTACACCGAACTTCTCAGCTTTATCGCCGAGCACGGCCAATACCCGAGCACCGAGTATTTGCTGGCCTGCTCGCGCATTACCCATAAGCCACAGCGGGTGATCAAGTCGGGTCATCGCGTCCTTAGTCACCGCGTTTACGGAGAGTCCTGAAATGACCTACAGCTTGCCTGCACTGCCTTATGCCTATGGCGCGCTTGAGCCGCACATCGACACCCAGACCATGGAGATTCACCACAGCAAGCACCATCAGGCTTACATCAACAACCTCAACGCGGCGCTGGAAGGCAATGCGCTGGGCCAGTTGCCGGTAGAAGAGTTGCTGACCCGTCTGAGTGACGTACCGGAAAACCTCCGTGCTGCGGTGATCAACAACGGCGGCGGCCACGCCAATCACTCGCTGTTCTGGCAGGTGATGGCTGAAAACGCCGGCGGCCTGCCGCAAGAAGAATTGGCCGCCGCCATCGACGAGCAATTGGGCGGCTTCGAAAAATTCAAAGAGGCCTTTACCAAGGCGGCACTGACCCGCTTCGGCAGCGGCTGGGCCTGGCTGAGCGTGACCCCGGAGAAAAAATTGCTGGTGGAGAGCAGCGGCAATCAGGACAGCCCGTTGATGACCGGCAATACGCCAATCCTCGGCCTGGACGTATGGGAGCACGCCTATTACCTGCGCTACCAGAACCGTCGCCCGGAATACATCGGCGCGTTTTTCAACGTGATCAATTGGCCCGAAGTGCTGCGCCGTTATCGCCAGGCACTGAGTTGACGTCGCCGCTGACGGTGGTTTGCTGACAAGGTTTACTCATGCCCGTTTCCCTGCACTCGTTGTCCACCGTAGGCGGTAAACCGCTGCGTCGTTCCCTGGGTTTTCTGATCGTTATCGCCGGCGGTTTTTTACTGTTTCGCCAGGCGGAGGCGCTGCTGTTGGTGCATCCGCATCTGTGGCGTGCGTTGCAGGGCGGCATGCTCTGTTCATTGGGTACGGCGCTGGGCGCCTTGCCGGTGTTGCTGCTGCGGCGGGTGGCCGCCTCGGTGTCGGACGCCATCATGGGCGCGGGCGTTGGCGTGATGCTGGCCGCCACGTCGTTTTCGTTGATTATGCCGGGGCTCGCTGCTGCCCGCGCATTGGGATACGGCGAGGTGATGGCCACGGCGTTGGTCAGCTTTGCGGTGTTTGTTGGGGCCATTGCTTTGTTTCTGGCTGGCCGGCTATTGCCGCAAACGCCGATGGTGCATGAGCTGCCGGCCGATCACGCGCTGCCGGTGATCACTCCGAAAGTGGTGCTGTTTGTGGTGGCGATCGTACTGCACAACATTCCTGAAGGCATGGCCGTGGGCGTGTCATTTGGCGCAGCAACGCAGACGGCCGATGCGCTGACCATGGGTATCGCCCTGCAGAATGTGCCCGAGGGTTTGATTATTGCGCTGGTGCTGGTGGCGGCCGGTATGTCGCGGATTAAAGCCACCGCCATTGGCGTCGCCTCAGGCTTGGTAGAGCCGCTGTTTGCCGTGCTGTGCGCGTGGCTGGTGGGGCTGTCGGAAATCTTGTTGCCGTGGGGGTTGTCTCTGGCGGCGGGGGCGATGCTGTTTGTCATCACCCACGAAATCATTCCGGAGCTGCACCGCAAAGGTAACGGCACCTACGCCAGCCTGGGGCTGGCGACCGGATTCTGCTTGATGATGGTGCTTGGCGCCGTGCTGGCACGTTAGCGGGGGAGGGGCGTTACTCGCCTTCGTCGAAGCGGTTGTTAATCAACTCCACCAGCGCAGCCAGGGCTTCATCGCCTTGCTCGCCTTCGGTGCTCAAATGAATGGCTGTGCCTTTGCCGGCGGCGAGCATCATAACCGCCATAATGCTTTTGCCGTCGACGCTGCTTTCCGGCGAGCGACCGATACGAATCTGGCACGGAAAACGGCCGGCTACGCCAACGAATTTGGCGGCGGCGCGGGCATGCAGGCCGAGTTTGTTGATGATGGTGATTTCACAGGCAGGCATTGCTGCTTAAGTCCTTCTAAAAAGATTCGGCCATTAAAGATCGCGGTGGCGAACCTGAATATTTTTTAGGGTTTTTTTCAGTTCTTTGCCCAGGCGATCCGCCAGGTATACCGAGCGATGATGACCGCCCGTGCAGCCAATGGCGACAGTGACATAAGAACGGTTGCTGGCGGCGATACGCGGCAGCCATTTGTGCAAATAGGCATAAATATCGTCGTACATTTCCTGTACGTCGGGCTGTTCTTGCAGGTATTCAGCGACTACCAAATCCAACCCTGAATGCTCACGCAGCTCAGGCTTCCAGTACGGGTTGGGCAGGCAGCGCACATCGAACACTAAGTCGGCATCTACCGGCATACCACGCTTGAACCCAAACGATTCAACCAGAAACGCCGTACCCGGCTCCGGCTTGTTCAGCAGGCGCAGCTTTAAGGTGTCGCGCAACTGATAGAGGTTCAGGTGGGTGGTGTCGATTTTCAGGTCAGCCAGATCGGTGATCGGGCTTAGCAGCACGCTTTCGTCGTGGATAGCTTCGGCCAACGAGCGTTCGTCGCTGGTCAGCGGGTGGCGGCGACGGGTTTCGGAAAAGCGCTTGAGCAGGGTTTCGTCGTCGGCGTCCAGATACAGCACATCGCAATGGATATGCCGGGCCCGAACTTCGGCGAGAATTTCTGGAAAACGTTTGAGTTGGCTAGGCAGGTTACGGGCGTCGATGGACACCGCCACCAAGGGTTGCAACAGCTCGGTGTGCAGCAGCGAGCGTTCGGCTAACTCGGGCAGCAGGCCCGCAGGCAGGTTATCAATGCAGTAGAAGCCATTGTCTTCAAGCACATCCAGCGCCGTGCTTTTACCTGAACCGGAACGGCCACTGACGATGATCAAACGCATGCACAGTCACCCGTTCGCTTAGCGGCCGTTTTGTACGTCGACGACAACCTGGTAGAGACGTTCGCTGGTAGGGGCGTGGCGCAGTTGTTCGCGAACATCGCTACGGTCGAGCATGCTGGCGATCTGGCGCAATAGCTCCAAGTGTTCGTCGGTAGCCGCTTCTGGCACCAGCAGCACAAACAGCAGGTCAACCGGTGCACCGTCAATGGCGTCGAAGTCGACCGCCGATTCCAGGCGCAGCAGGGCGCTGATGGGCGAGGGGCAACCGGGCAAGCGGCAGTGTGGAATGGCGATGCCATTGCCAAAGCCGGTAGAGCCGAGTTTTTCCCGGGCTACCAGACTTTCGAAAATGTCTTGGCCGTCGAGGTCGGGCAATTCGCGGGCGACCAGGTTGGCAATTTGTTCGAGTACACGCTTTTTACTGCCTCCCGGCACGCCCACAAGGGAGCGGCCGGGGGTCAGGATATTTTCAAGTCGAATCATGGGTTGGGGTGGTGTCAGCGAGCTGTGGCGCCTTGCAGGCGACCTAGCTGCTTTTCCTTATGTTTGATGAGTTGGCGGTCGAGTTTGTCGGTAAGTAGATCGATAGCTGCGTACATGTCGTCATGTTCGGCGTTGGCGACAACTTCGCCACCGGCGATGTGCAAAGTTGCCTCGATTTTCTGTTTGAGCTTCTCGACCTCCATGGTCACTTGCACGTTGGTGATCTTGTCGAAGTGGCGTTCTAATCGACTGAGTTTTTCGTCGATGTAGTCGCGTAGGGCGTCGGTCACATCCAGCTGATGTCCACTGATGTTGACTTGCATACCGCTTTCTCCTTATTGCCGTGTGTAAGAG
>NZ_JBBNAH010000704.1:0-17573 GCF_037994325.1 Pseudomonas sp. | reverse complement strand
GTCCATGATGGTGGTCAGCGCGGCTTCCATCAGCACGTCTTTCACGCCGGCGGCATCGGTTTGGCCGATGGGGCTGGCGGCGTCGATCTGGATTTCAAAGTGCAGGCCGTTGTGCTTGAGCAACACGGCCACCGGCGCGTTAGCCGGGCCTTGGAAACCGATCAGTTGCGCATCGTCACGCAGGCCGGTGTTGCTGCCGCCTTTAAGGCCGACCACCAGTTTGCCGTCGATGATTTTGTAGGCGGTGGAATCAACGTGGGAGCCAGCAGCCAATGGCGCGGCTTCGTCGAGGAAGGCACGGGCGAAGGCGATAACCTTGTCACCACGAACCTTGTTGTAACCCTTGCCTTTCTCGGCGCCGCCTTCTTCGCTGATCGCATCGGTGCCGTACAGGGCATCGTAAAGCGAACCCCAGCGGGCGTTGGAGGCGTTGAGGGCGAAACGGGCGTTCATCACCGGCACTACCAGCTGTGGGCCGGCCATGTGGGCGATTTCTTCGTCAACGTTTTGGGTAGTGGCTTGGAAATCTGCGACTTCTGGCAGCAGGTAACCAATTTCAGTCAGGAAGGCTTTGTAAGCCACGGCGTCATGCGCCTGGCCAGCACGTGCTTGGTGCCAGGCGTCGATTTTGGCCTGGAAGTCGTCACGTTTGGCGAGTAGTGCTTTGTTCTTCGGTGCAAGGTCATTAATGACGCTTTGCGCACCTTCCCAGAACTGCTCGGCAGAAATCCCGGTACCGGGGATGGCTTCGTTGTTTACGAAGTCGAACAGGACTTTGGCGACCTGCAGGCCACCGACTTGAACGCGCTCAGTCATTACTTGCCTCTCTGCTCAGCTCTTAGCTGTACTCAATAGCTCACTGCGGATAGCCCTTACGGACTGGGCGTTAGCCGTCTTGTAGTCCGTGGCGCGGCATACTACATCATGATCGGGGGAAAATCAGCGGGCGCGCGTCGAACCGCGACTGGGCTGGGCCTTGGCGGTCACAACAAGGGCGCGGATGTTCTCAAAAAACAGGGGTTTTGTTCCAGAAAAATCTGCATTTGGTACACGATTTTGTAGTGTTACTACCTGGCAGCAGCCAATCAAGGCTTGTGCCTATACTGCCGCAACCCCATATGGAGCGCCGTACATGCCCGTAAAAGCAGTGGTCGAAAGCGACTTGGCTGAGCTTGCACAGTTGTTTGCCGGTTACCTGGCGTTTTACCAAGTGCCGCGGCCGCTTGAGGTAATTCACGAATTTCTTGCCGCTCGTCTGCGCAACGGTGATTCGACTCTGCTGCTGGCCCGCGATGACGCCGGTGTGGCGCAAGGTTTCGTCCAGCTGTACCCGTTTTTATCATCGCTGGCCTTGGCGCCGGCGTTTTTGCTGAGTGATTTGTTTGTTAGCCCCAATGCCCGTCGCCAAGGTGTGGGCGAGGTGCTGATGAATGCAGCGCGCGCCCATGCTGAGGCCCATGGGGCTTGTGGATTGCAACTGGAAACAGCGAAAACCAACCTGGCCGGTCAAGCGTTGTATGAGCGGCTTGGCTATGTGAAAGACGAGGTGTATTTAACCTATTGGCTCAGCGTGCAGCCGACCTAAAAGCTGGTCGCGCAGCACACCCTACACAGCCCGCACGCCGCCGTAGGGTGAGCTGTGCGCACCAATCGATTCAACGCCCAAGGAGTTACCCCACGTGAACCATTTGGTCCTGACCGTAATAGCCGCAGACCAACCCGGCCTGGTGGAAAAACTCGCCAGCTGCATTTCCACCCATGGCGGCAACTGGCTGGAAAGCCGTATGTCGCGCATGGCCGGGCAGTTTGCCGGCATTCTTAAAGTCAGCGTGCCGGCTAATGCTTCTGAGGCGTTGGTGGCTTCGCTGCAGGCGCTGAACGCCCAAGGTATTCGCGTGCTACTGGCCGAAGGCGGTAGCGATCCGGAACAAACCTGCAAGCCGATTCAGCTCGACTTGGTCGGCAACGACCGCCCTGGGATCGTGCGCGATATCACCCGGGTGCTAAGCGAGTTGGGGGTCAACGTTGAAAGCCTGGTTACTGACGTATCGCCGGCGCCGATGAGCAGCGAGCTGTTGTTTCATGCCGAGGCGGTGTTAGCCGTGCCGCTAAGCGTGACGCTGGAGGTGCTGCAAGCTCGTTTGGAAACGCTGGCCGATGATCTGATGGTTGAGCTAGTGCTGCGCAGTGACGAGTAGCGGCTTGTTGCGCTTGGCACACCCTACGAGCGCACGCTGGTCCGTAGGGTGTGCTGTGCGCACCAGCATTTACACCGGTGGCAGCTTGGAGCGCTGCAAACTGCGCCACGCATCCACGCTGTAAACCGCTAGCGCCGTCCAGATAAAGGCGAAGGCGATCAGCGTGCTGGAGCTTAAGTGCTCACCAAAGAGCAGCACCGCTTGTAGCAGTACCAGGGTGGGCGCTACGTATTGCAAGAAGCCCAGCGCCGCGTAGGGCAGGTGCCGCGCCGCAGCGTTAAAGCACAGCAGCGGCACCAGGGTGACTGGCCCGGCAGCGGCGAGCCAAAGCAGTTGCGTGCTGGTCCAGAAGCTCGCTTGCATACTTACGGCGTTAGGGTTCATCGCCAGCCAAACAATGGCGAACGGCACCAATAACCAGGTTTCCACCACCAACCCTGGCAGCGCTGCCACCGGCGCTTGCTTGCGGATCAAGCCGTAAAAGGCGAAGGAAAATGCCAGCGCCAGCGATACCCACGGCACATGCCCGGCGAGCCACAATTGCTGCGCCACGCCGATACTGGCCAACGCCACCGCCAGCCATTGCAGGCGCCGCAAGCGTTCGCCGAGCAGCAGCATGCCGAGCAGTACGTTGATCAGCGGATTGATGTAGTAACCCAGGCTGGCTTCCAGCATGCGGCCGTTATTCACCGCCCAGACGTATACCAGCCAGTTCACCGCAATCAGTGCGCCGCTGCCCACCAACACGGCAAAGCGGCGCGGGTTGCTGCGCAGTTCGCTAAACCACTTGGGGTGCTTCCACACTAATAGCAGCAGGGCGCCAAACAGGGCCGACCACAAAATACGGTGGGCGATGATCTCCAGCGCCGGCACTTGTGCGATGGCTTTGAAATAGAGCGGGAACAAGCCCCAGATGGTGTACGCGGAAATTCCGAGCAGATACCCGCGGCGCGGGTTGGCGGCTTGCATGGGGAAACCTCAGACGACTGGCCGGTCATTCTAGGGGGCTGGCGGCTGGCGACCAACCCCCAGATGGCCGATTAGAACAGCCGCAGGGGCTCTTCCTGGAGGGCGGACAATTGCTCGCGCAAGATCAGAATCTGCTCGCCCCAATAACGCTCGCTGCCAAACCAGGGAAAACTCATGGGGAACGCCGGGTCATCCCAACGCCGCGCCAGCCAGGCGCTGTAGTGCATCAAACGCAGGGTACGCAGGGCTTCAATCAGCGGCAGTTGGCGCGGGTTAAAGTCGTGGAATTCTTGGTAGCCATCCACCAGTTCGGCCAGTTGGCTCAGGCGCTCTTGGCGATCGCCGGCAAGCATCATCCACAAGTCCTGCACCGCTGGACCCATGCGCGCGTCGTCGAGGTCGACGATATGGAACACTTCGTCGCGGCACATCATATTGCCGGGGTGGCAGTCGCCGTGCATGCGAATCGCCTGGTACGGCGTGGCGGCGTAAATATCTTCCACTCGTTTTAGTGCATCGCGGGCTACTGATTCATAGGCCGGCAATAGGCTTTTGGGAATGAAGTTGCCTTCCAGCAGCGTGGTGAGCGAGTCGCGGCCAAAGTTCTGCACGGTCAATTCGTCGCGATGCTCAAACGGCTTGCTGGCACCGACGCCATGCAAGCGACCGAGCAGTTGGCCAAGGCGATAGAGCTGATCAAGGTTGCCCGGCTCTGGCGCGCGGCCGCCGCGACGCGGGAACAGGGTGAAGCGAAAGCCTCTGTGCTCGAACAGGGTTTTGCCGTTGTGCAGCAGCGGCGCCACCACTGGTACTTCGCAATCAGCCAGCTCGGCGGTAAAGCTGTGCTCTTCCAGAATCGCCGCATCGCTCCAGCGCGCCGGGCGGTAGAACTTGGCAATCAGCGGCTGACTGTCTTCGATGCCCACCTGATACACGCGGTTTTCGTAGCTATTGAGCGCCATTACCCGGGCGTCGCTGAGAAACCCGATGCTTTCAACGGCATCAAGAACCAGGTCGGGCGTAAGGTCTGCAAAGGGGTGGCTCATGGGGCGTTCCAGGCGGCGTGGGGCGCCAGTGTACGCCTGGATCATGACGCGCGTGGGCTTCGCGCCTCATTGGGGGCAAAAGCCGCCGGGCTTCGGCGTACGCGCCAGGCAATACACATCTACCCGCCGGGCGCCGGCTTTTTTCAGCAGCCGCGCCAGGCTGTTAGCGGTGGCGCCAGTGGTGAGTACGTCATCGACCAGCGCCACGTGCTTGTGCTTTACCCGGCTGGGGTCGGTCAAGGCAAAGGCATTGCGCAGGTTGCGCTGGCGGGCGGCAGCATCAAGGTCCTGCTGCGCATCGGTTTCCCGTGCGCGGCGCAGCAGGTGGTTTTGACTTGGCAGTTGTAAGTGCGTGTGCAGCCAGTCGGCGAGCATGCCGGCCTGGTTAAAGCCGCGTTGGCGCAGGCGCTGTTTGCCCAAGGGTACTGGTAGCAGCAAATCGGCGCGGGGCAGGCCTTGGGCAAAAGCGTTTTGCAGGTGGTGTGACAAAAGGCTGCCGAGCAGACGTCCCAAAGGCCACTTGCCGTGGTGCTTAAAGCGCGTGATTAATGCGTCGACCGGAAAGCCGTAGTGCCAGGGTGTTTGTACGTGATCGAAGTAGGGCGGTTTGTTCTGGCATTCACCGCAGACCATTGCGGCAGCCGGCAAGGGCAAGGCGCAGATCCGACATTGCTGTTCCAGCCACGGCAACTCGGCTTTGCACGGCGAGCAAATGGGCAATGGACCTGCGCAGCGGCCATCGCATAACAAACATGCCTGCTCACTATTTAACCAGTTGTAAACCTGCCTCCATGCATTTGGTTGACAGCGCATTTCGCTTCCTTAACTATGCCGAACATCCATACCGCGTTTGTGGGCATTTTTTTCATCGCCCAACGCACGACTACAAGAAGGATTACCCGATGAGCGCCAGCACTACCCCTAACCTGCGTCACGATTGGTCCCTTGCTGAGGTTAAGGCGCTTTTTCAACAGCCCTTCAACGACCTGCTCTTTCAGGCGCAAACCGTGCACCGCGCGCATTTCGATGCCAACCGCGTGCAGGTTTCTACCTTGCTCTCGATCAAAACCGGCGCCTGCCCGGAAGACTGTAAGTACTGCCCGCAATCCGGCCACTACAACACCGGCCTGGATAAACAAAAATTGATGGAAGTGCAGAAAGTTCTGGAGGCCGCAGCGGAAGCCAAGGCCATCGGTTCTACCCGTTTCTGCATGGGTGCGGCGTGGAAACACCCCTCCGCCAAAGACATGCCCTACGTGCTGCAAATGGTTAAAGGCGTAAAGGCCTTGGGCCTGGAAACCTGCATGACCCTGGGCAAGCTGGATAAAGAGCAAACCAGCGCCCTGGCTGAGGCCGGCCTGGATTACTACAACCACAACCTCGACACCTCGCCTGAGTTCTACGGCAGCATCATCACCACCCGCACCTACAGCGAACGCCTGCAAACCCTGGCCTACGTGCGTGATGCCGGCATGAAAGTCTGCTCCGGCGGCATCCTCGGCATGGGCGAGTCGCTGGACGATCGCGCCGGCCTGCTGATTCAACTGGCCAACTTGCCCGAGCACCCGGAATCGGTGCCGATCAATATGTTGGTGAAGGTGCAGGGCACGCCGCTGGAAAACGCCGAAGACGTCGACCCGTTCGACTTCATCCGTATGCTGGCCGTGGCGCGCATCTTGATGCCCAAATCCCACGTGCGTTTATCCGCTGGCCGTGAAGCGATGAACGAGCAAATGCAGGCCCTGGCGTTCTTTGCCGGCGCCAACTCGATTTTCTACGGCGAAAAACTGCTGACTACCGCCAACCCACAAGCCGACAAAGACATGCTGCTGTTCAGCCGTCTGGGGATCAAACCGGAAGAGCGCGAAGAACACGCTGACGAAGTGCACCAAGCCGCCATCGAACAAGCGCTGATTGAGCAGAAAAACGGCGAGCTGTTCTACGACGCAGCATCAGCCTGACCTTCGATTTACCCGCCGCCACCTGTCCCTACGGGGGCGGTGGCGGAATGCAAAGATGCCTGCCCATGAGCTTTGATCTCTCCTCCCGCCTGGCCGCGCGCCGTGCCGACAACCTCTACCGCCATCGCCCGTTGCTGGAAACCCCGCAAGGCCCGCACGTGGTGGTCGACGGCCAGGCGCTCTTAGCCTTTTGCAATAACGACTACCTGGGCTTGGCCAATCACCCCGAGGTGATCGCCGCCTGGCAAGCCGGTGCCGAACGCTGGGGCGTGGGTGGCGGCGCGTCGCATTTGGTGATCGGCCACAGCACCCCGCACCATGAGCTGGAAGAAGCCCTGGCCGAGCTCACCGGCCGGCCGCGTGCGCTGCTGTTTTCCACCGGTTATATGGCCAACCTCGGCGCCGTCACCGCGCTGGTGGGGCAGGGCGATACGGTGCTGGAAGATCGGCTGAACCACGCGTCGTTATTGGATGCCGGGCTGCTCAGCGGCGCGCGCTTTTCCCGTTACCTGCACAACGACGCCGACAGCTTGTGCCTGCGTATTGCCAAGGCAGAGGGCAATACCTTGGTGGTGACGGATGGGGTGTTTAGCATGGACGGTGACCTCGCCGACCTGCCGACCCTCGCCGCCACCTGCAAAACTGCCGGCGCCTGGCTGATGGTTGACGACGCCCACGGCTTTGGCCCGCTGGGCGCCAATGGCGGCGGTATCGTCGAGCATTACGGTTTGAGCATGGAGGATGTGCCGGTGTTGGTCGGCACCCTGGGCAAAGCCTTTGGCACGGCAGGCGCTTTTGTTGCCGGTAGCGAAGAGCTGATCGAAACCCTGGTGCAGTTCGCCCGCCCCTATATCTACACCACCAGCCAGCCGCCAGCGTTGGCCTGCGCCACGCTGAAAAGCCTGCAACTGCTGCGCACTGAACACTGGCGCCGCGAGCACTTGAATAGCTTGATCGCCCAGTTCCGCAAGGGCGCGCTGGATATCGGCCTGGAGCTGATGGACAGCTTTACCCCGATTCAACCCATTGTGATTGGCGATGCCGGCCGTGCCCTGCGCTTGTCGCAGATGCTGCGTGAGCGTGGGCTGATGGTGACCGCCATTCGCCCGCCCACTGTTCCGGCGGGTAGCGCGCGGTTGCGGGTGACGTTGTCGGCGGCGCATAGCCAAGCGCAGGTGCAGCAGTTGTTAAATGGCCTGGCCGATTGTTGGGCGCTGCTGGGGGCGGCTGATGCGTAATCGCCTGGTGCTGCTGCCCGGCTGGGGCTTGGGCAACGCGCCGCTGGAGCCGTTGGCGGCGGCCTTGAAAGGTTTGGATGAGCGCTTGCATGTACAGATCGAAGCGTTGCCGACGTTGGGCTCTAGCGAGCCTGGCGACTGGCTGGATGAGTTGGATGCCACGCTTCCAACCGATTGCTGGCTGGGCGGCTGGTCGCTGGGTGGCATGCTGGCCAGCGAGCTGGCGGCGCGGCGCGGCGAGCGTTGCTGCGGGCTGCTGACGTTAGCCAGCAACAGCAACTTTGTCGCCAGCCAAGGGTGGCCGCAGGCGATGCCCGCCGCAGACTTCAGCGCCTTTCTACAAGGCTGTGAAGTAAACCCCGTGGCCACCCTTAAGCGCTTCAGCCTGCTCTGCGCCCAAGGCGCCGACGAGGCGCGCAGTGTGTCCCGCGCGTTGGCGGCGGGTGCGCCGAGCATCTCGCCTGCAGAGCTGCTGCACGGTCTGCAGGTGCTGGCCGCCCTTGATACCCGCGCCGCGTTGCAGGCGTTTGCCGGTCCGCAGCTGCATCTCTTTGCGGGCGCTGACGCGCTGGTTCCCGCGGAGGCCGCGGGTGCCTTGCTGGAACTGTTAGCGGACGTAGAAGTGGGCCTGATTGAACAGGCCAGCCACGCCTTTGTGTTGGAGCGCCCCCATGAAGTGGCGGCGGCTATCCAGGCGTTTTTGCATGAGTCGGGCGATGACTGAAAGTTTTGATAGCGGTCTGCCGGATAAACGTCAGGTCGCCGCGTCCTTTTCCCGCGCTGCAGCCAGCTACGACAGCGTGGCCGAATTGCAGCGTGCTGTCGGCCATCATCTGCTGGAGCTATTGCCCGCTGCGCTAAGCCCTGCCGACTGGCTGGATATCGGCTGTGGCACCGGTTATTTCACCCGCGCCCTTGGCGAGCGTTTCGCCTCGGCCCCAGGCATGGCCCTGGATATCGCCGAAGGCATGCTGGCTCACGCGCAACCGTTGGGCGGCGCCACGCACTTTATTGCCGGCGACGCCGAGCGCCTGCCGCTACGCGATAGCAGTCGTGACTTACTGTTTTCCAGCTTGGCGGTGCAGTGGTGTGGCGACTTCACCGCGGTGCTGAGCGAAGCCAAACGCGTGCTGCGCCCCGGCGGCGTGCTGGCGTTTAGCAGCCTGTGCGTTGGCACCCTGCAAGAGCTGCGTGATAGCTGGCAGGCCGTGGATGGCCATGTGCACGTTAACCGCTTCCGTCAGTTCAGCGACTACCAACAGCTATGCGCCGACAGTGGTTTGCACCCCCTGAGCCTGCACGTTCAGCCCCATGTGCTGCATTACCCCGACGTGCGCAGCCTGACCCATGAACTCAAAGCCCTTGGCGCCCACAACATAAACCCTGGCCGTCCAGGTGGTTTGACGGGGCGTGCGCGCATCCTGGCGTTGATCGACGCTTATGAGCGCTTCCGTCAGCCCCAGGGGCTGCCAGCGACCTACCAAGTGCTGTACGCCGTGCTGCGAAAAGAAGGTTGATATGACTGCTGCATTTTTTATTGCCGGCACCGACACCGAAGTCGGCAAAACCACCATCGCCGCCGGCCTGCTCTGCGCTGCACGGCGCCAAGGGCTGAGTACCGCGGCGTGCAAACCGGTGGCTTCGGGTAGCGAAGCCACGGCTGAAGGGTTTCGCAACAGTGATGCGCTGGCGCTGTTGGGCCAGTGTTCGTTGCCGCTGAGTTATGCCGAGGTCAATCCGTTTGCCTTCGCCCCGGCGATTGCCCCGCATCTGGCGGCGTGCGAGGCGGGGGTTGAGTTAAGCGCTGCGGTTTTGCTGGCGCCGGTACGCCATGTGCTTAACCAAGGCGCGGATTTCACCGTAGTGGAGGGCGCGGGCGGTTGGCGCGTGCCGCTGGGCGACGGCGGTTATCTCTCCGATTTGCCCGTGGCCCTTGGTTTGCCGGTGATCCTGGTGGTCGGCGTGCGCTTGGGCTGTATTAACCACGCGGTGCTGACTGCCGAAGCCATCGCCCGCGACGGCCTGCGTCTGGCTGGTTGGGTGGCCAATATCGTCGACCCAGCTACCTCGCGCCTGAACGATAACCTCGCCACGCTCACCGCCTTATTGGCTGCGCCTTGCCTGGGCCAGGTGCCGCGTTTGGCCAATGCCAGTGCCGAAAACGTAGCTGACCAGCTACACGTGGCGCGTTTAGCGCTATAAACAGTGGCAAACCGATAGCCTTTTGTTTGTACGTTTTTTGAGCGCGATCTGCTTAAATTGGCGTCAGTAATTTCTCTTTGTGAGGTTGGCGATGGAAATCTCGGGTAGTGCATTCAGCTCCGGGTTAAGTACCGTGCAATCCGGCCAGCGCCGGATCGACCAGGCGGCATCCGATATCGCCAGCAACACGGTGACGCGCAACTCCGACGCCGCCGATACGGCGGACAATCTGGTGCAACTGAGCGTCGGCAAAACCGAAGCGCAGGCTGGCGCTAAAGTGATCGAAACCAGTGACGAGGTGCTCGGCACCTTGATCGATATCCGCGCCTGAGGTACTCAGTGCGCCTGCCCGGTTGAGTTGACCGGGCCTGTTTTATCCCGGGCGCGCAGAGGTGCCCATGCAAATTGGCAGTGCTGCGGTTCAGTCTTCCTCTACGCAGGCGTCGCTGCCAGCGCAATGGCGCACGCCTAAGGTCAGCGCTGCTGATACTTCCTCTTCTTCCCTGACTGCCTCACCAGATAGCACCGTCACCTTGTCGGCCGCCGGCACGCGTTTGGCTGCGGCAGATAAAGACGCTGCCGGGCAAAACGCTGAGCCGTCGAAAGACACCAGTAATGCCGAGCAAGCCAACCCACAACAGCAGCAGATGGATCGCCAGGCCATTGCCGAGTTATCCAGCCGCGATGCCGATGTGCGTTCCCATGAGCAAGCCCACGCTTCGGTCGGCGGCGCTTACGCGGGTTCGCCCAGCTTCACCATGCAGCGTGGACCGGATGGCAAGTCCTATGCCGTGGGCGGTGAGGTGGGTATCGATGTCAGCGCCGTGGCCAATGACCCGGCCGCGACCATCAGCAAGATGGAAGTGGTGATGCGCGCCGCGCTGGCGCCGGCTGATCCGTCAGCCCAAGACCTGCGTGTCGCCGCGCAGGCCCAAGGCTTGGCCGCTGCCGCGCGGGCAGAACTGGCACAGCAGCGGCGCGCCGACGCCATGGAGCAAGCCGAGAAAAAGCAGCAGGAAAAAACCGAGCCTGATTCTGCCGCTAGCGATTCGCCCAGCACCGATAACGCACAAAACCCCAGTGCAGCAGCTTCACTTCAGGTGTATCAGTCTGTTGCTGCGCCCCTCGATACCACGCCGCAGCTCGTGGCAATCGCGTAAAGCGCTGTAGGGGGACGCTTGACAAGGTGTGGGCGTAAACGTATGTTTCAAACGCCTGTTTGATTGCTGGGCTGAATCCTAGCCGCCGGGCAATCGAGAGAGATCTCGCACCAGACCGCAAAGCCGGTCACCCATCTAGGACCCATCGTAGAGGTTACCGCTATGCCTGATTACAAGGCCCCCTTGCGTGACATTCGTTTTGTACGTGACGAATTGCTCGGCTACGAAGCGCACTATCAGAGCCTGCCAGCTTGTGCTGACGCCACTCCAGACATGGTTGATGCCATCCTTGAAGAAGGCGCCAAGTTTTGTGAGCAAGTGCTGTCGCCGCTGAACCGCGTTGGCGACCTGGAAGGCTGCACCTGGAGCGAGTCCGGTGTGAAAACCCCGACTGGCTTTAAAGAAGCCTACAAACAATACGTTGAAGGCGGCTGGCCAAGCCTGTCGCACGACGTTGAACACGGTGGCCAAGGCTTGCCGGAATCGCTCGGCCTGGTGCTCAGCGAAATGGTCGGCAGCTCGAACTGGTCGTGGGGCATGTACCCAGGCCTGTCGCACGGTGCCATGAACACCATCTCCGAGCACGGCACCGCCGAACAACAGCACACCTACCTGACCAAACTGGTATCGGGCGAGTGGACTGGCACCATGTGCTTGACCGAACCGCACTGCGGTACCGACCTGGGCATGCTGCGTACCAAAGCTGAACCGCAAGCGGACGGCTCGTACAAAGTTTCCGGCACCAAAATCTTTATTTCCGCTGGCGAACACGACATGGCCGACAACATCGTCCATATCGTTCTGGCTCGCCTGCCGGACGCCCCGCAGGGCACCAAAGGTATTTCGCTATTCATCGTGCCGAAGTTCAACGTCAATGCCGACGGCAGCGTGGGCTCGCGTAACGCTGTTTCCTGTGGCTCGCTTGAGCACAAGATGGGCATCCACGGTAACGCTACCTGCGTGATGAACTTTGATGGCGCCACCGGTTTCCTGATCGGTCCAGCCAACAAAGGTCTGAACTGCATGTTCACCTTTATGAACACCGCTCGCCTGGGTACCGCGCTGCAAGGCCTGGCCCACGCTGAAATCGGTTTCCAGGGTGGCCTGAAATACGCCCGTGAGCGTCTGCAAATGCGCTCGCTGACTGGCCCGAAAGCGCCGGACAAAGCCGCTGACCCGATCATCGTGCACCCTGACGTACGTCGCATGCTGCTGACCATGAAAGCGTTCGCCGAAGGCAACCGCGCAATGGTTTACTTCACCGCGCAGCAAGTGGACATCGTCAAGTACAGCCAAGACGAAGAAGCCAAGAAGAAGGCCGATGCTCTGCTGGCCTTCCTCACACCAATCGCCAAAGCATTTATGACCGAAGTCGGCTTTGAAGCGGCTAACCACGGCGTGCAAATCTACGGCGGCCACGGCTTTATCGCCGAGTGGGGCATGGAGCAGAACGTTCGCGACAGCCGCATTTCCATGCTGTACGAAGGCACCACTGGTATTCAGGCGCTCGACCTGTTGGGTCGTAAAGTCCTGCAGACCCAAGGCGAAGCCCTCAAAGGTTTCACCAAGATCGTGCACAAGTTTGTTCAAGCCAACGAAGGTAACGAAGCCGTTGCTGAGTTCACCGGCCCGCTGGCCAAGCTGAACAAAGAGTGGGGCGAGCTGACCATGAAAATTGGTATGGCGGCGATGAAAGACCGCGAAGAAGTCGGTGCAGCTTCGGTCGATTACCTGATGTACTCCGGCTACACCTGCCTGGCGTACTTCTGGGCCGACATGGCGCGCGTAGCGGCTGAGAAGCTGGCTGCCGGCACAGACGAAGAAGCTTTCTACAAAGCCAAGCTGCAAACCGCGCGCTTCTACTTCCAGCGTATTCTGCCGCGCACCCGTGCGCACGTAGAAGCCATGCTGTCGGGCGCCAACAACCTGATGGACCTGGCCGAAGAAGACTTCGCCCTGGGCTACTAAGTTGTAACGGTTACACCGCTTGAAAAGAACCGCTCGCCCTCACCGGCGGGCGGTTTTTTTATGGGCGTTTCGCGGCACACCCTATGGACATAGCCCATAAGGGCAAAACCTAATGCGGCGCACAAACCTGTTACGAACGGGTGCCGAACGCGTCAGAAGTAGGCAAAATGCCAGCGGTTTGTCGCCTGTGTCCGGCGACCGGTGGAACGATGCCGTGGATCGCTTAAAAGCAGTTCGTCTCAGCCATTTCATTCCCTCGCTGCTACTGCTGGTGGTAGGGGTAGCGGCTGCCAGTTTGACGCTGCTCAATGAGTTTTTTACCTCCCTGTTTAACGTGCTGCCGACGCTGTTGCTCAGCCTTGGCGGTGCGTTTTGTCTGATCTATTCCCGTCAGCGCGAGCTGTTTCTGCTGGTGGTGGTGTATTGCGCCTACTTTGTGCTCGACACCCAGGCCGACTATTTCCGCAGCACCGGTAAGGCCCGCGATGACGCTGCGCTGGTGTTCCACCTGTGCAGTTTGCTGCTGCCGCTGCTTTACGGCATCTACGCCGGTTGGCAGGAGCGCACGCACTTGGTGCGCGATCTGGTGGCCCGTTCTGCCGTGCTATTGGCCATCGGCGCCGTGGCGTTGGGCCTGGCGCAGCGTTATCCACAGGGCATGCTGGAATGGCTGGCGCAAATCCGTTGGCCTTCCCTGCATGGCGAGTGGATGAGCATGGTGCAGCTGGCGTACCCGATTTTCCTGCTGGCCTTTATCGGCTTGATCACCCAGTACATCCGCAAACCGCGGCCGCTGCATGCCGCGCAGATTGTCGGGCTGATCGGTTTGTTCTGGATGCTGCCGAAAACCTTTCTGTTGCCCCACGGCCTCAATGTAATGAGCAGCCAAGTGATGCTGATTCTGGCCGTAGCCGTGGCACACGAGGCTTATCAAATGGCCTTTCGCGATGAGCTCACCGGCTTGCCCGGCCGCCGCTCGTTGAACGAGCGCCTGCCGCGCCTGGGGCGTAACTATGTGATCGCCATGGCCGACGTTGACCACTTCAAGAAATTCAACGACACCCACGGCCACGATGTCGGCGACCAAGTGCTGCGCGTAGTCGCCAACCAACTGCGCAAGATCGGTGGCGGCGGTAAGGCCTACCGCTATGGCGGCGAAGAATTCACCTTGGTGTTTTCCGGCAAGACCCTTGAAGAGTGCAAGCCGCACTTGGAAGTGGTGCGTCAGGCTGTGGAAAGCTATGTGATCCAACTGCGCGACAAAGGCAATCGCCCGCAAAACGACAGCAAAGGCAAACAGCGTCGTGGTGCGGCAGCGGCCACCAGCGTGACGGTCACGGTTAGCATCGGCGTGGCAGAAAAAGAAAACGACCAACGCACCCCGGAAGAGGTGATCAAGGCCGCCGACCGCGCGCTTTATGCGGCCAAGGCGGCGGGGCGCAACTGCGTGGTGCAGCATGGCCAGAACCGTCGTGGCGCGGTGCGCGTCGCGGCCACCGCGCAATAGGCTCAGGCGCGCGACCGCTGCGCTTATAGGCGCGCATTCAGCGCGCGCACGGTGATTGTCCCAGGTAGCAGGCCGGCAGTAGCGTGTCGGCCTCGAAGACGCTTACCGCGTCCCTGCCAAGGAGAATGTCCATGCCCGAATACAAGGCTCCCCTGCGCGATATGCGCTTTCTGGTCGACGAAGTGTTCGACTTCCACGCCGGCTACGCGGCCATGGGCGCGACCGACGCTTCGCCGGACATGGTCAATGCCATTCTCGAAGAAGGGGCGAAGTTCTGCGAGCAAGTGATCGCGCCGCTGAACCGTTCCGGTGATGAAGAAGAGTGCCGCTTCGACAATGGCGTGGTCACCACCCCAACCGGCTTTAAAGAAGCATTCCAACAGTTCGCCGAGGGCGGTTGGATGAGCCTGTCGGTCGACCCCACTTATGGCGGCCAAGGCCTGCCGCACTCGCTGGGCCTGCTGTTCAGCGAAATGATCGGCTCCAGCAACTACGCCTGGGGCATGTACCCAGGCCTGACCCAAGGCGCCATGGCGGCGATTCACGCCCACGGCAGCGAAGAACAAAAACAGGCCTACCTGACCCGCATGACCGCCGCCAGTTGGACCGGCACCATGTGCCTGACCGAAGCCCACTGCGGCACCGACTTGGGCCTGATCAAAACCCGCGCTGTGCCCCAGGCCGACGGCAGCTACGCACTCACCGGCAGCAAGATTTTTATCTCCTCCGGTGAGCACGATATGAGCAACAACATCGTCCACCTGGTGCTGGCCAAGCTGCCGGATGCACCCGCTGGCACCAAAGGCATCTCGCTGTTTATCGTGCCCAAGTTTCTGCCCGGCGCTGACGGTGAAGCCGGCGAGCGTAACGCGGTGAGCTGCGGCTCTATCGAACACAAAATGGGCATCAAAGGCTCAGCCACCTGCGTGATCAACTTTGATAACGCCAAGGGCTTCCTGATCGGTGAGCTGAACAAAGGCCTCAACTGCATGTTCACCATGATGAACCATGCGCGCTTGGGCACTGGTATGCAGGGCTTGTGCTTGGGCGAAACCAGCTACCAGGGCGCGTTGAAATACGCCACCGAGCGCCTGCAAATGCGCTCGCTGACCGGCGCCAAAGCCCCGGAGAAATCCGCCGACCCGATCATCGTCCACCCCGACGTGCGGCGCATGCTGCTGACCATGAAAGCCTTTAACGAAGGCAACCGCGCCCTGGCCTACTTCTGTGCGCAACTGCTTGATGAGTTGCACGCCGAAAGCGCCGAACAACGCCAGCAAGCCGAAGACCTGCTGGCCTTCCTCACACCTATCTGCAAAGCCTTTATGACCGAGACCGGTCTTGAGGTAACCAACCACGGTATGCAGGTGTTCGGCGGCCACGGCTTTATCCGCGAATGGGGCATGGAGCAACTGGTACGTGACTGCCGTATCGCCCTGCTTTACGAAGGCACCAACGGCATCCAGGCCCTCGACTTGCTCGGCCGCAAGGTCCTCGGTAGCCAAGGCAAACTGCTGCGCGGCTTTACCAAGCTGGTGCACAAATTCTGCGAAGCCAACGCCGCCCACCCGCAGTTGCAAGCGCAGTTCGGCCAGCTCGCGGCGTTGAACAAAGACTGGGGCGAACTGACCACCAAAGTCGGCATGGCGGCGATGAAAAACCCCGATGAAGTGGGCGCCGCGGCCACCGACTACCTGATGTTCTCCGGCTACGTGGTGCTCGCCTACTTCTGGCTGCGTATGGCCGTGGTGGCTCAGGAAAAGCTCGACGCCGGCAGCGGCGATGCCGAGTTCTACAAAGCCAAACTGGCGACCTCCGACTTCTACTTCAAACGTCTGCTGCCACGCACCTTGGTGCACCGCGCGGGTGTGGAGGCGGGGAGTGAAAGCTTGATGCAACTGAGCGCGGAGCAGTTCGCCGGCTAAGGTTGCAGTGAAACAAACAAGCCCGCTTTCAAGCGGGCTTGTTTGTTTATGGGGTCGATCAACAGGCTTGGAGCTGAAGGTGCTAGAGCTCCCTCGCCCGTTTACGGGAGAGGGGTTGGGGGGAGGGTTGGGCCGCTCCAATTTTTACAATCAAAAGCACCCTCTCCCTAGCCCTCTCCCGCAAGCGGGAGAGGGGACTGACCGGGTCATCGTTGTGACTGAGGTGTGACTTATCGGTCTCACCATGACCCTATGTGTCTGAAAAGTTGTTCGGGTAAACTCCGAAGCCTGCGTCATCCCGGCCCAAGGGCCGCACCGTTGGATCGTTCGAGGATCGTCACATGGCCGACTACAAAGCACCCCTGCGCGATATGCGTTTTGTCCTCAATGAAGTGTTTGAGGTTTCCAAGCTCTGGCAGCAACTGCCTGCATTGGCGGAAATCGTCGATGCCGACACCGCCGAGGCGATCCTCGAAGAAGCCGGCAAGGTCACTGCCAAAACCATCGCCCCGCTAAACCGTAGTGGCGACGAAGAAGGCTGCCGCTGGAAAGACACCGTGGTCAACACTCCGGCTGGTTTCCCAGAGGCCTACAAAATTTATGGCGAAGGCGGCTGGGTTGGCGTCGGTGGCGACCCGGCCTATGGCGGCATGGGCATGCCGAAAGTGCTCGGCGCCCAAGTTGAGGAAATGCTCAACGCCGCCAACTTGTCGTTTGGCCTGTACCCGATGCTGACTGCAGGCGCTTGCTTGTCGATCAACGCCCACGCCAGCGAAGAGCTGAAAGAAACCTACCTGCCGAATATGTATGCCGGCGTTTGGGCGGGCTCCATGTGCCTGACCGAACCGCACTCGGGCACCGACCTGGGCATTATTCGCACCAAGGCCGAGCCGCAGGCCGATGGCTCGTTCAAAGTCACCGGCACGAAAATCTTTATCACCGGCGGCGAACACGACCTGACCGAAAACATCATCCACTTGGTGCTGGCAAAACTGCCGGACGCGCCAGCGGGCTCCAAAGGTATTTCGCTGTTCCTCGTGCCCAAGTTTATGGTCAATGCCGACGGCAGCCTAGGCGAGCGCAACACCCTGAGCTGCGGTTCCATCGAACACAAAATGGGCATCCAGGGTTCGGCTACCTGCGTGATGAACTTCGACGGCGCCACCGGCTACATCATCGACGGCCCGAACAAAGGCCTGGCCGCGATGTTCACCATGATGAACTACGAACGTCTGGGCGTCGGTATCCAGGGCCTGGCCTCTGGCGAGCGCTCTTACCAGAACGCCGTCGAGTACGCCCGCGACCGCCTGCAAAGCCGTTCGCCGACCGGTGCGCAGAACAAGGACAAGGTCGCTGACCCGATCATCGTCCACCCAGACGTGCGTCGCATGTTGCTGAC
>NZ_JBBNAH010000703.1:0-30269 GCF_037994325.1 Pseudomonas sp. | reverse complement strand
GTCAGTGGGTTGTTGTGTGCCATGCGGTAGAGGTTCAAACCATCTTGGGTGCCGGCGGGGTCCGGGCTTAACCAGCGCGCACTCCAGGGTTGGTAGTAGCGGTAGCCGAAGTAATACAGGCCGCTGGCGTCACGCTCTTTGCCGCTGTAGCGCCGAGTTTTAAGGCTGGCCTCGGTGAGGCTGCTGGCGGCCCACAGCGCCGTGCCGCCGAAGGGATAGTACTCCTCGCGGCTGATTACATTGCCCTGTTGGTCGAGTTGCAGTTCGATGCTGCCCAGCGGGTTGCCGTAGCTATAGCGGATGCTGTCGTTGGCGATGCCGTCCGGTTTGCCGCTGCTCCAGTGCAGCGCACGCACCTCGGCGTTTTCGCTGGCCAGGCTGACCACCTCCAGCGCTTCGCTTACCACTCCGGCTCGCGCTGTACTGCGTAGCTCCAGCCCGTCCAGATACACGGCTCGGCGTTGCCAGAGGGTGGCTTGGCTGCGTTGCTCGCTAACCTTGAGCAACCGTTGCGCGCCAGCGTAGGCGTAGTACTCGCGCGGGCTATCGGCGCTGGTGCCGCTCTGCACCTGCTGCAGTCGGCCGTCGGCGTCCCAGCTCAGTAACTGCCCAGGCTGCAGTTGCAGTTGTTGGCCTTGTGGGTCGAACAGGCCATCGACTTGTTCGACGCTTATGTTGGGGAACAGCGCAGCGCTGACGCCGCGGTTGGCCGTGGCGGCTACGAGGATGGTGCTGGTCCACTGGTTGCCGGTTTTCGGCGCGCTGTGGCGAATCTGCGTAAGGTTGCCGCCGCGGTCATAGCTATAGGCGCGGGTGTAGGCGGTGTACTGGCTGCTGTCTGCGGGCACGGGGGTGATCAGTGCGGGCAGGGCGATGCCTTGGCGGCTATGGCTGGCGACTTCGCGGCCGCTGGCGCTGATCAGTTGGTAGAGGCTGTCGTAGGTAAAGGTGCTGACCGGGCTGATCTGTTGGTTGCGAAACCAGGTAAATGCTTGTGTCGCGTCAGTGACGGTTAGCACGTTGCCCACCGGGTCATGGGTATAGGCCAGGGCTTGCAGAACCTCGGGTTTCGCGGCGCGCAGACGGGTGATCGAGGTGCCGATCAAACGCTGGGTTTCGCCTTCATAAGTGCAGTTGACCGTGACCCCGTTGCCTTGCAGTTGCGTCAGTGGCCGCCCTGCGGCGTTGTAGGTCTGGCTTTGCAAAATGACCTGCTCGGGCTGGTTATTGAGCGTCAGCCACTGACTGGCAAGCAGGCCGGCCACGTCATAGGCCTGGCGACGCCTATGCCCAGCGGCGTTGGTCTGGGTTAGCCATTGGCCGCTTGCATCAAACGTGACACGGCTGCCATAGCGACGGGCGTCGAGCGCGGCATCCCAACGTTGCCAGGTGCTGGCCTGCGAATCATCGCCGGACCAATCGGCGCGGCTATCAGTGGCCGCGAGTAGGCGCCGGTTGGTGCTCTGCGCCAGGCCGGTAAGGCTGACGGCGGTTACGGTTTGCTGGCCGGCGCTATCCCAAATACACACGGTTTGCCCGCGCAGGTTGGCGGTTTGTGCCAGGTCGCGGGGTACCAATTGGGGGGGCGCGGTATCGCCGTAGTAATGGCGTTCGCGCACCTGCGCTTGGCTGCCTGTTGCGCCAGCGTCTTGGCGACTGACGGTGTAGCTGCGGCCGAGTGCGTCCTGGCTGAAAGTGGTCACCGTGCCCATGGCGTCACGCTGCCAGAGCGGGCGGCCGAGAATATCGGCCAGCGTCCAGGTGCTGCCGTTATCGCTACCGCTCTGGCGTAATACCGTGCCGCGTAGATCCGCTACCTGACTGATGTTGAGCAGGCCGGCATCGCCCAGGCGTGGGTCACTCTGGCTAAGTAGATAGCCGGCTGGCGAGCGTTGGGTGCGGGTCAGGCGCAGGTCGGCTGCTGCGCTGATGGTTGGGCGGCAGAATTGCAGACTGCGCACCGCCAGGCCGCGGTTATCGACGACCGTTACGCTGGGGGTGCCGGTGTGCACGGCGGTGCAATTAGCCATCAGCGTTCTCCGTTAGAGGGCAGGCAGATAAACGTTCGGCGGCGGTATCGTTTTCGTCTTCGCGCACCGTAAACCAGGGGGTGTATCCGCTTCTGCGCAGCCATCCCAGTGCGGTGATTACCTCGGTTTCGCGGCCAATGGCATCGTAAAAATAGCGGTCGGCGTAGCCTGCCGTTGCAAGCGCGGCGGCGCTGATGAACTGCCAGTCATCTGCCAGAAACGCTTGGTAGGTTTTTGCCGGTTGCCCCCGTGGGGTGTAATCGATGCGGCTACTGATGGCCCAACAGGGCTCGGCAGTTGCCAGTTGCGGCTGGCCGTTCTCTATCGCTAAGCCACCGCTTGCCGTGCGTTGGCAGGCCTGCGCGGCGGGACGTAACTCGGCGTTTTGCAAGGCGCGGCCAAAGCCGTCGCTGTGGGTCAGTTGCACGCGTATTTGCTGCGCCTGGTTCGGATAGTTATCGGCCAGCAGGGTCACGCTATGCACCGGCTGACGGGGCAGGGCAGCCAATACCGCGCGCAACGCCGCAGGCACGTCAGCAAGCGAAGCTGATGTTTGCAGCCAGCTCCAGGCCCGGCTCAATACATGGCCCTGGGGCGTGATAAAGCGCAGCGATTGCAGGTGCTGATACAGGGCCAACGCCGCTGCGTCATCGGCAACAATTGGCCTGAGTTGACTGATGCTAAGGCTGCCCATCTGGCTGAACAGGTCATAGGCCATGCGCGTTGCCTGCTGTTGTTTGCCGCTGCCGGCGTTGATGGCGAGGGCGCTGGCCACGGCTTGGTTGACCGTGTCATGCACCGCTGCCGGCGCAGTGCTCAGAGGGGCAAAACCGACGTTAACCGCCGTGTGCATATCCGCCCCCAGCTCGGTGCCGTATTGGCTGGTGGCGACCAGCCGTCCGAGGGCATCCCATTGCACTTCATGCCGATTGCCGTTGATGTCGGTGATTTGCCAGGGCCGCAGAAAGCGGTAGTTGATTGAGGCCTGAACCTGATTGGCATACACATCCGTGCTGCTGACGATGCCGCACAGGTGGGAATCCCAGGCGACCGTGGTCACCGTTAACTGGCCGTCGGCGGCCTTGAGTGGCGAGGCAGTCTGGGTATGGGCGCGCCAGAACTGCGCAGCACCCAGGTAGGTGAGGTAGCCGGTATTGGCTGCCCACAGATCGGCTTCTGGCGCAGCGCCTGGAACTGCCAGTAAAGCCGGCATGCGCTGGTAACCGCCGTCGGCCAACAATTGCTCACAGGCGGCTTGGCTAAGCACGTCAAGGTAGGCCTTGAGGTCGTCAGCCAACAGCAGCGCGGTTTCGCGGTGGTCGGGCAAAAACAGGGTTTTGGGTAGCTGCGGGTCGCTGCGGTAGTGGTGTTGTTGCTGGTTTAACAGCAGGCGGGGTTGGCTGGCACCGAGCAGGCCGGCGGGATCACTCAATAGCTCTAGCGTCAGGCCGCCGGCCGGAATTTGTTGGGCGGTAAAGGTCAGGGCGTTCTGCCGGTTAGCCACTGGCACCCCCAGCACCCAGGCTTGCGGGTCGGCTTGATTGAACACCTGAATGCGGCTTTCGGTCAGGCGCAGCACGGTTTGCTGGGCATCAAACGTGGCGCTCCAGGCCTCGCTTGGCAGCGCGATGGCGGTGTATGGGTTTTCGCTTTGCGCGTTCAGCCGTCGCGGGTAGGCGATATCCACTGTTTGCAGGGTGTGGCCATAGCCGTCGTAGTGCAGGGGGATGGTTTGGCTGACCTGGGGGTCGCCGCTAACCCGCTCATAGTTATAGGTGCTGCTGCCCGCGCTAAGCGCCAGTGTTACTGGAACCGCGCCGGGCTGCACCAGGCGCACCTGGCTGCGCATTTGTTGCACGCGATAAGGAATGGTGGCGGCGTCCAGGCCGTAATGTTCTTCGCGTAGCAGCGCGCCTTTTAGGGCGCGATACAGCCACCAGGCAGTGCCGGCGTCGGGGCTAAAGGCGATGTCCTGGCCGTCATCGGCGCCGCCTTGCCAGCGGGTTAAGCGTGTTTGTTGCGGGGCAAAGGCGTCGGGGTCGTGGAAGGGTTCCCCGTATAGATCGTTGACGTCGTCGGCGCGGCCGGTGTGCAGCCAGCGGCAGATACGCAAGGCGTTTGCCTGCTTTGCGCCGGCCTGGGTTTGATATTCCTCGGATTCAACATAGGCGAACCCGCGAAACTCCCGTTCCACGGGGTCCCAGTAACCGCGCCGGTACTGAAAGCGTTGCACCAGGCTATTGCCCGTCACGCTGTCGTATTGTTCGAGCTGGCTCAGCACTAAAACGGGGTAGGGCAGCCCGGCAATGGCGCTGGGTGTCGCCAGCTTTTCGTCCAGCCATTCCTGCACCGAACTGCGGTGGGTCAGCGTGGTGCAGGCCCCGCAGTTATTGCTCACGTGGCTAAGCAGATAGGGCTTGGCGCTGCTCAGATCAAAGCGCCAATGGCGGCGCTGCAGGTTCGAATCACTGGCCACTTGAGTAAGTACCAATGTTGCTGTGCCTTGGCCTGCCAGATCGGCGACCTGCAATTGGCTCAGTTGGTCGTAACTCATGCCGGTCGGGTACGGCAACGTCACCGCCGGGGCCAGGCGGTTGCCGGCCTGATTGAAAAACAGCTGGATGCCACTGGGGCCGGCGTAAAGCAGGTCGGCGCAGCCTGAACCGTCCAAGTCCGCCAGGTAGACCCGCTGCGGGTCAAACTGTGCGGCAGTAAACGGCAGGGTTGAACTAAAGGTCAGTGGCTTAGCAAAGCGTCCATCGCCCAAGCTTGGCCAGCACAGCAGACGATCATGGCGCACGCTCACCAGCTGCGGCTGCCCGCTGCCCAGCATATCGGCGAAGGCCACCAGCTCTTGCCTGTCGCGGCCCATTACGGGCAGGCCGGTATCGTCGTCATGGACCACGTTCTGCCCAGGGCCGAAACCGCTGCGCTGATTGACATACACACGCACGCTGTGGGTACCGATTAGCGCCAGGTCCGGCAAGCCGGCGCCGTGCAGGTCGACCAGGGTGGCGCTGGGGTGGCGCAGTTCCAGCGGCGCGGCGGCCAACGGGGTAAACGCCGACCAACTGCGGTCGGCTTGCAAGGTGTAGTAACCCACTAGGCCGTTGGCCTGTGTCACCCACCACTCCAGACGACCATCGCCGTTGAAATCCAGCAAGCGCAGCTGTCTGCCGGCGGGCAGCGACGGTAGCAACGGCAGCTCGGCCAGTTCGCCATAGGTCACGGCGTCGGGCGAGGTTTGCGTAGGGTCGCGTACGGCCGGGCGGTAATACCAGGCGCCACGCTCTTCGTAGAGCAAGCCAGGTATGCCCTCGCCATAGACGTCGACCAGGCGATAGGGCTTCGGGCCCAGTTGCGCCGGTAAGGGCAGCGGCTGCCAGGCGTTGGCCTGTAGCACAGGGGCAAATGGGTTGTAGGCCAGTTCCAGGGGCGGCAGGCACTGTAACGTGTGTGTTGCATCCGGCTCGTAGGCCAGCGATTGCGCCGCGAGCAAACGCGCGAGCTGCGGGTTCTCGTCGTAGCTCAGCAGCAAGCGCTGAACCAAGGTCGCCGCTTCACCCAGCTCAGCCGGGAAGTGATGAAACATCAGCACCTGGCGGCAGAGAAAATGACTGCGTACTTCAAAGCCATTTTCGTAGCTGGAAAACGCGTCTTGGCGCACCGGCCAAGGGCTGGCGGGTGGCGGCGAAAATGCGGGCGGCACCTGGCTGTCAGTGCCCCGTGCGCCATAGTCCAGCACCAAGGTGAAGAGCCACGCTTGCGCCGCTGGTGCCGTATCGCCGGACCACAGCCATAAGGCCGCCTGGGCGCTGACGTTGCCGTAAGACACCGTGCTCAGGCTGCGTTGGCTTTGAGTGTCGCGGCCGTCGGGGTCGCTGACACCCACCTCGGCGGCGCTGACATAGCGGTAGTAGATATGTTCGCCGCTTGGGGATACCGACTCTTCCACTAACCAGGCGGCGATACGCACTTGTGGCTCGGTCGGCTCGGCAATTCGCGCCTGGGCGCTTTTGCCCAGGCACAGCAGCTCGCCGCCGGGGCTATGGATCAACCAGAAATCGGCGGCGCCTTCGGCTTGCCAACGCTCGATACGGGCAAAGCTGCCTTCGATTCGCGGCAAGTAGCGGGTGACCTGGTAGGTGCGATCCAGGGCCTGGCCATTAAAGCTGGCGATGTGGGTGGTAATGACTTGTCCTGCGGCATCGCTTTCAGCCACCAGCACCTCGCCGTCAGGGCCGAGGAAACTGTCGCTGTCGGTGTAACGCGGTACGCCAAAGCGCGTGCTGCGGCGAATCGCCAATGGGCTGCATTGCCAGCCGCTGCCCCATGGTCCGTTGCCTGCGCCGCTTTGGTAGCGCAGCGCAAGCGAGGGGGCGTAGCCACGGCCTGCGCTAATGGGCAGGGGGATCATCAGGCTGGCCTGACCATCGGCTGCGACCGGGCCTGGCGCAGTGGGCATACCTTGCAATGAGCCGCCACTTTTGGGCAGTGCCGGTGGGGTCAAAGCGAGGTCGTCAGTAGCGGTATTTAACGTCATTAGCCTATCTCTTCGGCATACCTGCGCTGCCGTTTTCAATTCGGGCAGCGGTGTCAGCCGGCAGTCGTCCAAAGCGCGAGCACTTGTTCGGCAAAGCTGTCGCCGCCGTTACGCGCGGTGTAGTCGAGGGTCACGATCACGTCGTTCAAACTCGACAGCAGCTGTTGCTGGGCGGTCGAGGTTGGGTTGGGAAATGCCAATACCCAATCGGACACCGCGCCCGTGCCCTCGAACGGCAAGTAGCGCGCATCGCTGGCGCTCAACACCGGCGTGCCGCTGTCGTCGAGCCCCACCGAGAGGGCTATTTCCTGGCTGGCGTTGAGGTTGCGCTTCACATTCGCTGGGCTGCCGGTCTTGCTGTCTTTAAGGTATTTGACTGCGTCCAGATCGGCCTTTAACACCAGGCTGTTGCCGGTTTGCCTCAGGGTGGCGCGCACGTTTTGGTAGGGGCCGATATCGGCCGGCAAGGTCACCGAGACATCGCTGATTTGCCGCAGGTAATGGCCGGGGTAGTCCAGATCAAAGTCCTTTTCGTTGAGCGAAAAAGTCGCCTTGCCGGCTTTTAACTCGCTAAGAAACGCCGCCCAGCCGTCTCCCAGCCTGTCGCGCAAGGAGAATGAGCGGGTAATGCTCAGCGCGCGGGTGTGGCGGGTGAGCCAGGCGTTGTCCATTTGCAGCAGGCTCAGGCGCAGTGTTTCACCGGCTAACAGTCCCTGGTATTGGCTGTTCCAGCCGCCGGTGGGAATAAACGTGGTGGCAAAGTCGCCCAACTCATATTGCCAACAGGTTTGCGCGACCAGGCACAGGTTCAAGGTGGCGTCATAGGCTTGGTAATACAGGGCAGAGAGTTGCGCCACCAACCATTGGTACAAGGCTTCGTTGCTAAAGCGATTGCTCAGAAACGTGTACGTTGCCATGACCTGTTGATGCTGGGCCGTCGCCAGCATTTGCGAGGTTTTAGCCGCGGCGATTTGCAGTTGTTGGCCGCTGATCTGGCTGATTAACGTGGCGATATCCTGATTGGCTTGCTCGGCCTGCTGCTGCCATTCCGCCTGGCGGCGTTCGAAGCCCGCCAGCATGCTGATGGCCTCGGCGGCGGTGCTGCCGGCAAAGCCCAGGGCCAATGTGCCGTTGGCTATGCCTTTGAGCGGGCCGGCCCAATCGCTGCCGCCATCGGCCAGGCCAAAGATGTTGGGGGCCAATGCCACCACGCCGGCAGCAATGGCCGGAATGGCTACCGAGCCCATCAATATGCCGCTGGTGGCCAGGGTGCTGAGCGCGTCGGACTCAAGCGCGGAGCGTCCACCGGCGGCCAGCGCCTGGTAGTAGCCGTGGCGTTGTTGCGCGGCCGCCAGGCTGCTGTTCAGGGTACTCAGGGCGTTGCTGGCAATGTCCACGGCCTGTTGCTGCGCCTGCTGCACAAAGGTCCACAGATCAGCCAGTTGGGTCTGCCCCAGTATTTCGCGGTGCCGTTCATCTTTGCCCTGTAACGCTTGCAGCAATTGCTGACCGAACTCACTCAGCAGCGCCGACGCATCACGGGCTTTTTCGCTCATCACGTTGTAGCGGTAGGGCGCAATGTTCAGCAGCGCTGCGCCTTGCCCGTTTTGCGTGGTGCCAGCGCTAGCCTCGCGCGCGAGCAACACGGCGGGGTCCAGCGGTACGGCGAAAAGCCCTAGCTGCAAGGGATTGCCGTTGATATCCAAATTATGTCGCAGGTTGTAGCGCCGTGAATCGAGGGTGTCCCATAGGCTCAACAGTTGGCGGTTGACCGGCGCATAAAACGCGGCGCACGCAGCGGTTTGCAGATTCGGGTACGGGGTGTCGGTGGGGTAACTGCGCCAGGTGTCTGGCAAGCCAGTCAATTGCTGCTCAAAGCCCAGCAATTGCTCGCCGTGGGGCGCCGAAGCGGCCGCGTCTTTCAGGGCGATGGGTTGCCACGGGCTGACCAGCCCGGTGTCTGGCCGCTCACCGAGTAACACGCTGGTTTGCGTATAAATCTGCAGGGCCTGATTGAGGCTGTCGGGGGTTAGCTGGCGGTAGTAGAAGTCGCCCAAGGCAATCTGCGTTTGCACGTAGCCCATATAGCTGGCTTTGCGAAAGTGTTCCGGGTCGGCGTAGGCCAAGGCATCTGGGTCGGTAGGCCCTTCAATGGCGTAGGACGGGTCTTGCTTGGCGTAGTCCGGCGAGATTGGCACCACGTTCCAATAGTTGCTGATGCTATTGCCCCTGCTATCGGTGCCACGGTTTATCGCCGCCGGATCGAAAATTTGCTGTTGCCAGCGCCGCGCATCAGCGTGCTGCCCACGCGATTGCAGGGCATACGCCACCATGCTGGGGGTGTGGTAGAAAAGCTCCCAAAAATACAGGCCGTTGGCGTCGGAGAAGTCCATGGCGTTGCTGGCGCGAGGCTCGATGGCGGCACTGGCAAAGCCGCTGTAGCGGCTGAAAATGCCCCAGGGAGCATCATTCATGACTTGCGCGGGGATAACGACATTTTGCTTTTCAAAGGCCACGATCAGTTCATCGTTATGGCCTTTGAATGCGGTCTTTTGTGTCTGCAAGTACACCCGCTCAACCTGATAGACCACACCTTGGCTGTCGGCTTGATCCATTACCAGTACGCTGCTGAAGGGAACAAAAATATGCAGCGTTTTTTCCTGGTCGGCTAATGCGTCTTGCGCCAGCGGATAATCCAGCCCGTCTCTGGGAAACAACACAACGGTGCATACCCGGCTACTGCCATGCAGGTTGGCGTCGTACTTGGGCAGAGTCAGTGCTAACCAAGTTCCTGGACCTAGATTAGGTTCTGGCGTCAGCTGCGTATTCCACTGAAATAATCGCTCAAGTCCGCTTTGTGCCGACTTTACTAACTCTTTAGCAAACAGTGTGTTGAGGCGAATGTTGTTTGGTGCAAACGCCGCCTTACCGCTTGCATCTGCTTTAAAGTCAAAGTGTACAAACTCTGCGGTGCCTAATACTGCATCGGTATAGTTATCCAATACCGGCATAGGGTCGGTGGCGGGTACAAGTGATTGTGGAAAGTGCAGGTTGGTATAGGCGTGTCGGGTGGTAACGCCAAAAGATTGGGTTTTGTCTTTGCTCAGAATTTCAAGTTGCGTTTGCAGTTGGTATGAGTAATCGCTGTGTTGGCTTAAATCCAGGTTTGCCAACGTGGCAGTGCAGTGGGTGCTGGCTTGTAGGGTCACGCCTTCTATAGAAACACTACCGATAACAGTTTTGCTATTGCTGATGCTGAGTTCAAGTAGGTACTGGTCTATCGGTGTCGTAGTGTTTGACTGGTCAGAGGGGATGCTTGCATAGACACTGGTAAATTCGGGGAATGCGGCAAGATACATAGAGATCAGATTTCCAGGCAATAGCCTGTTGCCGTCATCTCGTTTAAAGAGTGCAGTTATTGTCTTCCTTTCTTTGTCGTATTGGAAACTATTGCTTTCCGCGTCGCCGTTCCAAAATGCAATTTCTGCATACCTGCTTGGCACAAGGCTGTCATATGCCGCTTGGTCTTGTAACGTAATAGTTAGACTGATTTCTTGTGGTTTGAATACCGCTGTAAAGGAGGCTGAAACGTAAGTGCCTGCAGGTTGGTATTGCATCCTGCCAGTGCCGTAACACTGTCCCTGGAAATTGATGTCTAGTAAGCCTGGAGTGAAGTTCGCGTAAAGCTCACTGTTTTTAATATCTGTGGTGTCAATAACGATCGTGTTGGGTAGTTCTTGCCGGCCAGAAGCTAATTTCATTGTCGGCATACTGCTGCCCAGTTTGATGTCATCGATCTCTAAGTCGACGTCCGTCAAGCTGGCGTTGACGGCATTTATCGCGATTGCGCGCTGCAGGAAGCGCTGGCTGGTTGTTTTGGGATTAACCACACTGGCGTTGTAGTTCTGCTTGGCCAAGGTCTGATCGGCATACAACGCAAACAATACATTGATGGCATCAGCGTCTGGCGTAACTGGGTTCATCCACGCATCTAAAGCGCAGACCATAGCCTTGTCGTTGGCAATCCCGGCCGTGGGGCTTCGAGCATCGGCGGCGCTGTACAAACCGGTATAGAGAAAAGGGTTTTGCGTGGCATCGGTGAACTGCAACGCCAGGGTCGAGAAACCGGCGTTGCTCGAGTACAAGCCATCGCCGCTGTCGGTTGCTGTGCCACTGGTGCTGCCGAGTATCTGCGGGGTGCTCCAGGTGCCATCGAATTTCAGATAGGCCATCTGCGCCGACAGGGTCAGCGTTGGGGTAACGGTTTGCGCGGTTTTCGGGTCTTTGCTGGCGGTGGAGCGGCGTTCAAACCAGACCACATAGAGGCGATTGTTATGCACCACCGGTCGCGGCAGGCCGACCACGTTGTCGCCGCCCAAAGGCAGGTCGACCTTTTGCCACTCTGACCACGAGTCCGGCACCTGGGTGGTGACGGTATTCAGGTGCATGGCACATTTGCGCCAGTAGTAGGTTTGCGGCTTGCTGGCGGTGCTGCCGAGAAAGTAGTAGTCATCCTGCGTCAGGTCGGTGCCGGCGACGTAGCCGCTGACCACGCTGAGGTTGGCGACTTCTTCAAAGCGATTGAGGTAACCCTGTACGGCAGTGAGGATGCTGTCGTCGTTGAGCGGCCCCTGATTAAGGTCGCTGACCATCTGGGCAAAATCGCGGGTCTGGTCGATGCGCAGCGGAGGGGAAAGATAGTTCTCCGGGTACTGCGCGAGCATAACGTTGGCGGCCCAGACGTCGTACTGCGCGTTGGTGGATTGCCAGTCTTGCAGCAGGGTTTGATGCTCCTGCTGCCAACGTACGTTGCTATAGCCCGGCTCGCTGCCAAACAGGATGTTGTTGATGTAGTGCTGCAGCGAGGCGATCAGTTGCGCGACCACGCTGGTGTTCGGTTGCCAGCCGCTACGGGTGTCGATAAGCAGGTAGTTGTACAGGTCGGCAGTGCTATCCAGGCGCGTGGCCGTAGCCCCAGGAATACGCGACAGCTGGCCCAGCCAGGCGGCTTCGAGGGCGTTGCGTTTACGCTCGGCCATTTGGCCGGTCAAGCTTGAGTACTGCATGCCAATGCTCCGGAATAAATGTTTAACGGGAGGTCTGCGGGTGTTAGCGCACGGCCTTCACGTTTGCTCGTTACGGCCAAGCGTTAACGTGGCCATGACAGCGAGACCGGCGCTCCGCCAGTTGGCGAAGACGGTGTCATCCGTTGCCTGGTCGGGCAGGGCGTTTTGCGCAAGGTCCAGATTGCTGACCTGCTGTAGCAAGTTGATGGACAGGCCGGTGTTCGCAGCGCTGTCGAGCAGACGCAGCACGTGCCCCACTTGCGGCACCGTGGTCGCCAGTCCTTGCCCTGCGCGGCTTTGGTTGATCAGGTCGACGGCCTGTTGCACAACGCCGGCATCGGCCTCCAGCATGCTGGCCAGTCTGGCGCTGGCTGCACTGGCGCTTAACGGCGGGCTGGCGTTGGCATCGCGCAGATACTGCAGCACAAGGTCTTCGCTACTCGCTGCCTGGCGCCAGGCGACGTAGTCGGCCAGCACGGGCAGTAGCGATAAGCTCAGGCTGATGTCGCCGCCAAACGCCGGCAGTAGCGTGCTCATTAGCACCAGAGTGGCGGGCGTCAACCGATAGTGGCTGACCAGCAGGCTGTAGCGGCCCAAGAGATTGAGCGGGACCATTAGTGTTTGCGGAATATCGGCCGGGGTAAGCGCGGATTTATTTAGCGCCTGGCAGGCATTGAGCAAGGCATAACTGCTCAGTTTCAGGCAGGACAACATGGCCGATACCGTGCCATGAGCAACGGCCAGAAGCGTGCCCACCTGCGTGTCGAGCAGCGCTTGTTGGCTGCCTAGCACGCTATCCAGAAGCGCCGACAGAATCACCAGCGCCGCGCTCTTGTCGCTGTTTGACAGGTTAAGGGCCGCAACGATGGCGGCTACGGCATTGTTGCGCTCGACGCTGTCTTCCAGACGGATCAGGCCGTATTGATCACTGACGCCGCCGCTGTTGGCGCTGAGCAGGGCCAACCAGTCCAACGTGACGCCTGCCTGGTCGGCTGTCGGTAAGCCCGCGTTCTGCAGGCGGTTGGCATCCAGACGGATGTTGCCCAGGTGCCCGTTAATATCGTTGACCAACGCCACTTCCCTGGGGCTGGGGGCGAGCACGCTCGGCGGCGGCGCCAGCAAAATCCACAGGTCGACCACAGTTAACTGCTGGGCCTTTAACCAATCGAGCAGTTGCGCCAGCGCTTGCAGGTCATTAAGCAGGTCTGCCGCCTTTGCTTGGCCCTTGTCGTCCAATTCAGCCAGTTGCGCAATGCCCGCCAGTTGCAGCAGCAATAGTCTGCCCCGCGGCATTAGCTGCAACAGCGCAAGCATGTCCGCTACCCGCAGTTTTAGCCGCTTGGCGACGGTGCTCAGTCGGTACAGAGCGGAGACAACGGGCAAGCTGCGCACGAGCTTGTCTTTAACCAGTTTTTGCGCGTTATTCACCTGCTCAGCCAGTAACAAAAACTCTGTTTCGCTAAGGTTTAGGCCGGCGCATAGCTGGCGCACCGTCAACGCATCGGCACCGTCGGTGGCGGTGTAACTGAAGGTCAGGTTGTCGAGCTGCAACGCGGCTTGAGCAGTGCTGCTGCGCGGGTTGAACAGGCGATCAAACGGCGGCACCGCAGTGCCTGTCGCGTAGGGTGACAGCTGGTACAAAATGGCGCTTAGCTCTTGCGCGCTAAGGCCATAGGCCGCGTTCCAGGTCTGATAAAAACCCAAGGTGCGTACCGTATGGGTGTTCATGTTGAGGGCTTGATTGTTCTGGCCTTCGGCATGCATCGCTGCCACCAGCAGCGTATCCAGCTGATCAAACGCCAGGCCGGTCTGGCGCTGTAGGCGCACCAGGCGGTTAATACGGTCGTAGCGGTCATACAGCACCCCGCTGCTGGTCTGTAAACCGTCGATGCTGATCGGCTCGCTGTTTTTGTCCTGCCTTAGGGCCAGCCCGGGCAACTTGCCGCCGTGAATAAATACGGCGCCATAGCGATAAGGCGCAGGCGTTGCCTGAGGAACGTTGGGGGATGCGACCACGGAGGTGTTTTGCCCGCCCACTCCTGCTGCACAGAACAGTTCCAGTACCTGTGCGGTGGGCAAGGCTGTGGCCTGGGAGAAGGTCGGTAGCTGGTTGAGGCTATCGGCATTGACCACGCCGAAGTTGTAGGCGAGAAAGGCCGTTGCGGTCGATGCTGTGCTTGCAAATGCCGGTGGCTGGATTACCAGGGCAACCTGTGCGGGGCTCAAGCCCGCAGCCTGTTGCAACAGGCGATTGGCTAGTTCGACATCGCCTTCGTCGCCACAAAATAACGGCTTATCGGCGTGTACCGCCTGGGTCAACGCGGCCAGGTCGGTTGTTTGTTCGGCGAGGCCAGTGACAACCTGGTCGTGTGGTTCATGGTAGGGAAGGGCTTGGCCGGGGTAGTGCAGGCGGGCGAGCAATGCATCGCTGGGCAGTTGCGTGACGCTGGAGGGAAGAACGCCCTGGAGTTGCAGTTGTTTGACCAGGGCTTGGTTGTTTTTGCTGTTGTCGAGGCCGCTTTGCAAGGTGCGGTTAACAATATCCAGCTTGGCCAGCACCTGATTGACCGTCACGTCACTGAGCAGGGTATCGCCTAATTCGGGGCGCCTGCTGGCGAGGGTGATTCGTGCGGTGTCTGTGGGGGTTACAGCTTCTAGCTGCATGGCCAGGGCATACAGGCTGGCGGCATAGGAGGCTGGCGACGAGGAATCGCCAAGGCTGCCGGGGGCCACCACGGTGGTTTTTTCCGGAAATTGCGAAGACCAGGTCGGTGAGTTGGCGTCAAATACCGAACCGAAGGTTCGCGCAGCCCTAACGGCATTGGCCTGGGCGGCGAGGGGCGAGCCCTGGCGGCCCTCACGCTGGAACAGTTTGATCAACTGCTGCCGGGCGCTTTGTGCGCTGCGGTAGACGGCCTTGGCTCGCGCGCGGGTCAGCGCTTGTGCATAGCGGCTGATAAATGCCGGTTCGCTGTGCGTGAGGATATCTTGCAAGCTGAGCAGGCCCAGTTCGGCCAATGTTCCCGAGGTCAGTCGACAGCTGTTTTCCAAGGCACTCATTGGCTGGGTAAGCGGCATTTTGCTGTTCCTTCAATCCGTTTGCGCGAGGACGAACTGTAGGTTGCAGCGCCAGGGTTTAGCTGCCAGATGCGGCGCGCAGTTTTGAAGGACGCTGCTCACAAATAGCGGTCGAAACCGTCGCTTGTGCCGGACAGGTTAAATTTTCCTGTCGGGACGACGTCCCATTAGGTATCGCCCCTTTTTGTGAGCCGCCCGACATGATGCATACCCTGCCACTCCCTACCGGCCAATGCCTGCACGGCGATGAAAGTGCTGGCGCCTTGCACCTGCAACTCGACCTGCACGAGCCCATTCATGTGCAGCTGCAAGCCGGCGAGCCGTTGTACGTTACGGCCACAGAGGCGCTGTCGGCGCAGGCGCTATGGTTGATCGCCTACTGGCTGTTTGCCCGCGATGAGGCCTGTCAAACACTGTGCTGGAATGCGCCAGCCGTGGCGGTTGAAACACTGCAAAGCGGCTTGATTAGCCGTGATGCCGACGGCGCTTTAAGCACTGCTCGCAGCGCGTTTTGGCAGTTGCCGCAGCCATGGTTATTGACCGGGCAGGGCGCGGTTTACCCGCAGCACATGGTCATCAGTGAGGGCAAGCGCCACCCGCGGCGTGCGCCGAAACCTGTGGGCGAGTTATACCGCCGCTTCGATGCGCGCTTGGGCAGCTGGATTGCCCTGCGGGCGCTGGATATCGATAGCGATTTAGAGCGGTTCAATCGTTGGCAAAATAGCCCACGGGTATTGGAGTTCTGGCAGGAGGGCGGCACGCTTGCGCAGCATCGTCAGTACCTGGAAAAGCTCGAACGCGACCCGCATACGCTGACGCTGATCGGCTGTTTCGACGATCAGCCGTTTGCCTATTTCGAGGCCTATTGGGCGAAAGAAGACCGCATCGCGCCGTTCTACGCAGCGGGTGATTACGACCGTGGTATGCATATGTTGGTAGGCGAAGACAGCCATCGCGGCCCGCACAAAGTGGCGAGCTGGCTGACGGCGTTGACACACTTTTTATTCTTGGATGACCCGCGCACCCAACGGGTGGTCGCAGAGCCGCGCGCCGACAATGCGCGAATGATCGGGCATATGCACAGCGCGGGTTTTTACTGCCAGAAAGAGTTCGATTTTCCGCATAAACGCGCGGCGTTAATGGCGATTGAGCGGGAGCGGTTTTTTGATCGGTGCGTGTTGCGCTAGGTCGAGTCGGTCCGCGTGCTCACCGAACGCGGACCGACCCGATCTGCACTTACGCCTGCTGCTCATGCTCGGCTTTCGCCACCTTGCGGCAGTGCACCAATGCATCGCGAATCATAAAGTTCACCAGGGTCGGTGATACGCCTAATTCTTGTGCGATGTCTTTCTGTGGCACGCCGTGCAGGCGGTACATTTCAAAGGCATAACGGGTGCGCGCGGGCAACTGGCCGAGGGCGTCGGCGATGTGCTCCAGCGTCGCGTAGTTGATATGCAAGGCTTCGGGCGAGGCGTTGTGGGTGACCACATTCAGGCCTTCTTCTTCGCTGCCGGTGTAGCGCTGTTCAAGCGCCTGTTTGCGGTAATGGTCGATGGCCAAATTGCGCACGATTTGGAACAGGTAACTGAGCTGGGCCTTGAACGACGAAGTGATTTGCGGGGCCGAATGCAGCCTGAAATAGGCGTCTTGCACCACATCTTCAGCGCGTGAGCGGCAGCCGGTAATACGCGTGGCTACCTTGACCAAAATGGATCGATTGTCGACGAACGCTTGGAAGAGCGGTGTATCGCACGTGCTTGTGGACAGTTGTTCCGTCATGGAATTCACCTTGCTACCGAGGGCAGTTAAACGCTTGCAGGAGGCTGCCTGCGAGCGGGGTAACAAACTATGTCCAATGATAATGATTGTCAAATGCGAGTTAATCTTGAGTTTTCTGAGTTGCAGCCCGGTGACGTAAAAATGATTTTTTCGCGACACGAAAGACCAGAAAAATCCGCGTGAAATGAGTTAATTATTTTTCTTCGCCGTCCGTTCTCCACTGTGAAAGCTCGCGCAAGTTGCCCGAGCAACAGGGAGAAAAAACATGGTGTTTGATCGCGACGACGTGATTTTCCAAGTGGTCATCAACGGCGAAGAGCAGTACTCGCTGTGGCCTGATTACAAGGCCATTCCCGCTGGCTGGCGGGCGGTGGGGATGAGCGGTTTGAAGAAGGATTGCCTGGCCTATATCGAGCAGCACTGGACCGATATGCGCCCGCTCAGCCTGCGCCAGAAGATGGACCAGGATGCAGTGGTCGCCTGAGGTGAACGCGCCCGCCACCCTGCGTTTGCTGTGCCTGCCGTACTCCGGTGCCAGCGCCATGTTCTACCACCGCTGGCGCAAGCGTTTGCCCGCGTGGTTACAGGTGCAGCCGCTGGAATTGCCCGGCCGCGGCCTGCGCATGGACGAACCCTTGCACAGCCATCTGCCCACGCTGATCAACCAGCTGGCCGATGAAATCGCCAGCGACTTGAGCACACCCTACGCGCTGTTCGGCCATAGCCTCGGCGGCCTGCTGGCTTTCGAGTTGGTCCATGCGCTCAAGGCCCGTGGCGTGGCTGAACCGCTGTGTCTGCTGATCTCCGCCACCGCCGGTCCGGCGCGTCGCGATGTTAGCGAGTACCGCGAAGCCAAGTCCGACGCCGAATTGATCGCCAAACTGCGCAGCCTGCAAGGCACTCCCGAAGACGCCTTGGCCAACAGCGAATTACTCGAGCTGATGCTGCCGATTCTGCGCGCTGATTTTCTCGTCGCCGGTAGTTACCAGTACACCCCGCGCCCAGCGCTGCAAGCCGCCATCCATGTATTTGGCGGCAAAGACGACCGCATCAGCGTCGATGAATTACTCGATTGGCAATGCGAAACCGCCAGTGGTTTTTCCCTGGATATGTTTGCCGGCGGCCACTTCTTTTTGCAGAGCCAGGAAGCGCCGTTGTTGCGCTGCCTGCGCCGCTACGCCGAGCAACATGTGTTGCGCCACCACGCCCGGCAAAACCGCCCGATTCCCCGCGTCGCCAGTTAAACCCAACGCCCATAGCCCGCCCGATTGCACCCAGGAATAGCCCATGTCTCTGTCTGAATTGCCCCGCACTTTGGTTCACGCCCTGCAACGCCGCGCGGCGCAACAGCCGCAGACACTGGCTTTGCGCTTTCTGGATGGCGACGACGGCGAAGGCTTGGTGCTGAGTTACGCCGAACTGGACCGCCGCGCGCGCAGCATTGCCGCTGCGCTGCAAGCGCAGGCCAACCTGGGCGATCGTGCTGTACTGCTGTTCCCCAGCGGCCCGGACTATGTTGCGGCCTTCTTCGGTTGCCTGTACGCCGGTGTAATCGCCGTGCCGGCCTATCCGCCGGAGTCCTCGCGCCACCAGCACCAGTTGCGTTTGCTGTCGATCATCGCCGACGCCGAACCGCGCCTGGTGCTGACCAGCAGCGACCAACGGCAAACCCTGCAACACATCGACAAGGCGCCCGAGCTGCTCTGCGTCGACACCCTCAGTGACGACCTGGCCGATACCTGGCAAGCCCCCGAACTACAACCTGACGACATTGCCTTTCTGCAATACACCTCCGGCTCTACCGCGCTGCCCAAAGGCGTGCAAGTCAGCCATGGCAATCTGCTCGCCAACGAGCTGCTGATTCGCCAAGGCTTCGGTATTGGCGCCGACGATGTAATCGTCAGCTGGCTACCGCTGTACCACGACATGGGCCTGATCGGCGGCCTGCTGCAACCGATCTTCAGCGGCGTGCCCTGCGTATTGATGTCGCCAAAAACCTTCCTTGAACGCCCCGTGCGTTGGCTGGAGGCCATTAGCCGTTTTGGCGGCACCGTCAGTGGCGGGCCGGATTTTGCATATCGCCTGTGCAGCGAGCGGGTCAGCGAATCGGCCCTGGAGCGGCTGGACCTGAGTGGCTGGCGCGTGGCGTTTTCCGGTTCCGAACCCATTCGCCAAGACAGCCTGGACCGCTTCGCGGAAAAATTCGTCGCATGTGGTTTCGCCGCCAGCAGCTATCTCGCCTGCTATGGCCTGGCTGAGGCGACGCTGTACGTCACCAGTGGCACACGCGGCCAGGGCATTCCGGCCTTGGGCGTAGACGCCCAGGCATTAACCCGCAATCGCATCGAAAGCGGCGGCGACAGCCTGCTACTGAGCTGCGGCTCACCGCGCCCACTGCATCAGGTGCAAATCGTCGACCCGCACAGCCTCACTGTGTTGGGCGATAACCAGGTTGGCGAAGTCTGGGCCAGCGGCCCGAGTATCGCCCACGGTTACTGGCGTAACCCCGAAGCGACGGCAAAAAGCTTTGTGGAAAGGGACGGCCTTACCTGGCTGCGCACCGGCGATCTTGGCGCCTTGTGCGATGGTGAGTTGTATATCAGCGGGCGCTTGAAGGACATGCTCATCGTCCGTGGCCATAACCTCTACCCGCAGGATATCGAACGCACGGTAGAAACCGACGTCAGCCATGTGCGCAAAGGCCGCGTGGCTGCGTTCGCCGTGCAGCAAAACGGCGAAGAGGGCATCGGCATCGCCGCCGAAATCGGCCGCAGCGTGCAGAAAAATATAGCGGCCGACGAACTGATCAATGCCATTCGCCAAGCCGTGGCCGAGGCTTACCAGGAAGCGCCGCGCACGGTGATTTTGCTTAACCCCGGCGCCTTGCCAAAAACCTCCAGCGGCAAGCTGCAACGCTCCGCCTGCCGCAGCGGCCTGCTCGACGGCAGCCTGGATAGCTACGCGCAATTCCCAGCGCACAGCGCTCTATCGCGTGGTGCGCACAGCACACCCTACGAGAACACCGCTCCCGTAGGGTGTGCTGCGCGCACCACGCAGGCGCTGCATGAACAAATCGCGGCGATATGGAGCGAGCACCTGCACGTGCCCAGCATCGCCGCCACCGACAACTTTTTCCTCCTCGGCGGCAACTCCATCAGCGCCGCACAAGTGATGGCGCAATTGCGCGATCAACTCGGCGTCAGCCTGGAATTGCGCCACCTATTCGAAACCCGCGACCTCGCCGGCTTCAGCCAGCAAATCGCTGAGCAGATCGCAAAGGGCGCCACTGCCGAAGGCTTGATGTCACGCCTGCCGCGCAACCAGAACCTGCCGCAATCACCGGCACAAAACCGCCTGTGGTTTCTCTGGCAGATGGACCCCACTAGCGCCGCCTACAACATCCCTGGCGGCCTGCACCTGCGTGGCGAGCTGGACGACCACGCCCTGCGGGCCAGCTTCACCGGTTTAATCCAACGCCATGAAGCGCTGCGCACGGTTTTCCTCGAAGAGAACGGCCAAGCCCTGCAGCGTGTTCTGCCCAGCGCCGAACTGCAGATTCGCGAAGTCGACCTGCGTCACCTCAATGGCAGTGAACAAAGCGCCGAAGCCGCCGACATCCGTGAGCAGGAAGCGGCCGCGCCGTTCGATCTACAAACCGGGCCGCTGCTGCGCGTTACCCTGCTGCGCCTGGCCGATGACGAGCAGCAACTGCTGGTGACCCTGCACCATATCGTCGCTGATGGTTGGTCGCTGACCGTGCTGCTCGACGAATTCTCGCGCCTGTACGCCGAAGCCTGCGGCGGCCAGCCGGCCGAGTTGGCGGCGCTGCCCTTGGGTTATGCCGACTTCGCCAGTTGGCAGCACCAGTGGCTGGCCGAAGGGGAAGGGCAGCGGCAACTGGCCTACTGGCGCGAACAGCTCGGCGATGACGCGCCAGCGTTGCAGCTGCCGCTGGATTACCCCCGTAGCGCACAGCGCCAACATAGCGCAGCACGTTATACCTGGAAGCTTGACGATGCCCTGGGCCAGCGCTTGCGCCAAGTCGCCCAGGGCCAGCAGGCCACGCTGTTTATGCTGCTACTGGCAGGCTTCCAAGCCCTGCTGCTGCGCCACACCGGCCAGGGCGATGTGCGTATCGGCGTGCCCGGCGCCAACCGTCTGCGCCGGGAAACTCAGGGCTTGCTGGGGTTCTTTATCAACACCTTGGTGCTGCGCGTTGAGCTGCATACGCGCCAGTCGTTTACCGATGTGTTGAGCAATGCCCGCACCGCTACGTTGGGCGCCCAGGCCAATCAGGATTTGCCGTTTGATCAATTGGTGCAAGCGCTCGGTGGGCAAGCGCCGTTCCAGGTGATGTTTAACCACCAGCAGCGCGACCTCAGCAGCCTGCGCCGCCTGCCTGGTTTGCTCGCCCATGAGCTGCCCTGGCACAGCCGCGAAGCCAAGTTCGACCTGCAACTGCACAGCGAAGAAGACGGCAAGGGGCGCCTGACCTTGTCCTTTGACTATGCCGACGAACTGTTTAACGCCGCCACCATCGAGCAGTTGGCGCAGCGCCTGGTCAGCCTGTTGCACCAGGTGGCCGAGCAACCGCAACTGGCCATTGGCGATATTCAACTGCTTGGCGAACACGAGCAGCGTCAGCTGGCGGAATGGGGCAGAGCGCCAATGCCGGCGGCAGAAAAACTGCTGCCCATCGCCCTGGAGCATCAGGTGCAAAAGCGTGCCGACGCCACTGCGTTGCTCTGGCAAAACGGCAGCCTTACCCATGGGCAATTGCACGCTCAAGCCAATTACCTGGCCGAGCATTTGTGTGGTCTTGGTGTTGGTCCCGATGTGCGCGTGGCGATTGCCGCCGAGCGCTCGCCGCAGCTGTTGATTGGCCTGCTGGCCATTATCAAAGCCGGTGGCGCCTATGTGCCGCTGGATGCCGATTACCCCCGCGAGCGCCTGGCCTACATGCTTGAAGACAGCGGTGCAAAACTGCTGCTCACACAAACCCATTTGCGCGACGCCTTGCCGGTGCCGGCCAACGTTGAGGTGCTCGACCTCGACGCGCTTACCGATTCATTGCTTGGTGCGCAGGCCGATACAGCGCTTGATGCGCATAGCACACCCTACGGGGCATACGGCGCCGGGGTGAGCGGCGATAACCTGGCTTATGTGATCTACACCTCCGGCTCCACCGGCCAACCCAAGGGCGTAGGCGTAACCCATGGGGCGCTGGCCGAGCGCTTGGCGTGGATGCAAGCGACTTACCAACTGGATACCAGCGATGTGCTGATGCAAAAAGCGCCGGTGAGTTTCGACGTATCGGTGTGGGAGTGCTTCTGGCCGCTGATTACCGGCGCGCGTTTGCTCCTTGCTGCGCCAGGCGAGCACCGCGACCCGCAGCGTCTGCTGCAATTGGTGCGTGAATTTGGTGTGACTACGCTGCATTTTGTGCCGCCGCTGTTGCAGCTGTTTATCCAAGAGGCCGAGGTGCAGCAGTGCACCAGCCTGCGTCATCTGTTTTCCGGTGGTGAAGCGCTGCCGGCGGCCCTGCGGGATCGCGTGCTGACGGCGCTGCCCGACGTGGCGCTGCATAACCGCTACGGCCCGACCGAAACCGCGATCAACGTTACCCACTGGCACTGCCAGGCCAGCGATGGCGAGCGCTCGCCCATCGGCCGGCCGTTGGGCAATGTGCGCTGCTATGTGTTGGATGCCGAGTTGCAGCCGGTGCCCATCGGTGTAGCGGGGGAGTTGTGCATTGGTGGCGCCGGCTTGGCCCGTGGTTATCTCGGGCGGCCGGGGCTGACGGCTGAGCGTTTTATTGCTGACCCACTTGGCGAGCCCGGCGCGCGTTTGTATCGCACTGGCGACCGTGTGCGCTGGGGCGCCGATGGTGCGCTGGAATACCTGGGTCGTCTCGACCAGCAGGTAAAACTGCGCGGCTTCCGTATCGAGCCGGAGGAAATTCAAGCGCGCTTGCTAGCCGAGGCGGGGGTTGGCCAAGCCGTTGTGCTGATTCGTGATGGCCATGCCGGGCCGCAATTAATCGGCTACTACACCGGCACTTCCAGTACACCGGAAGCCACGCAAAGCGCACAGTTGCTCGCCGCCCTGGCCGCGCAGTTGCCCGACTATATGGTGCCCAGCCACCTGCTGCGCCTGGAGCAAATGCCCCTCAGCCCAGCGGGCAAACTAGACCGCCGCGCCTTGCCAGAACCAGTGTGGCAGCAGCGTCAGCACATCGCCCCGAGCACGCCGTTGCAGGTGCAGATCGCGGCCATTTGGCGCGAGGTGTTGGGCTTGCAGCAAGTTGGCCTGGCCGATGATTTCTTCGAGCTTGGCGGCCACTCGTTGCTGGCTACGCAGATCGTGTCCCGCACCCGTCAGGTTTGCGATGTCGAGCTGCCGTTGCGGGCGTTGTTTGAAGCCAGCACGCTCGAAGGGTTTAGCGCGCAGGTAGAAGCAGCGCAGGCAGCGGGCCAACGCAATAGCCAACACGCCATCGCCATCGTTGCTCGTAACCAGCAACTGCCGCTGTCCTATTCGCAGCAACGCATGTGGTTCCTCTGGCAACTGGAGCCCGACAGCCCGGCCTATAACGTCGGCGGCCTGGCCAAGTTCAGCGGCGCCTTGCATGTGGCGCAGTTTGAGGCCGCCTTGCAGGCGTTGATTCAACGCCATGAAACCCTGCGCACCACCTTCCCAAGCTGCGATGGCATCGCCTATCAGTGCGTCTCGCCGCAGTCCAGCGTGCGCCTGGGTTGGCAGGATTATTCCAAGCTGGCGCCGGACGAGCGCCAACAACGCTTGCAGCAGTTTGCCGACGCCGATGCCCACCGGCCATTCAACTTGGAAAGCGGCCCGCTGCTGCGCGCCAGCATCGTTAAATGCGCCGAGCGCGAGCATTACCTGGTGCTGACCCTGCACCATATCGCCACCGAAGGCTGGGCCATGGATATCTTCGCCCGCGAGTTGGCGGCGTTGTATGAGGCCTTTGTCGACGAGCGCGAGTCGCCCCTGGCGCCCCTGGCTGTGCAGTACCTCGACTACAGCCAATGGCAGCGGCAGTGGATGGAAGCGGGTGAGCGCGAGCGTCAGCTGGCTTACTGGACCGCGCAACTGGGCCACGAACACCCGGTGCTTGACCTGCCCGGCGACCGCCCAAGGCCAGCTGTGCAAAGCCATCGCGGTGAGCTCTATCGCTTTGACCTGAATCCAGAGTTAGCCCAACGCTTGCGTGCCTTTAACGCCGCCCATGGTCTGACCCTGTTTATGACCATGACCGCCACCCTGGCCACCTTGCTGCACCGCTACAGCGGCCAGACCGATCTGCGTATCGGCGCGCCGGTGGCCAACCGTATTCGCCCGGAAAGCGAAGGGCTGATTGGCGCCTTCCTTAACACCCAGGTGCTGCGCTGCCAGGTGGATGGGCAGCTCACCGTTAGCCAACTGCTTGATCAGGTGCGCCATACCGTTATTGAAGGCCAATCCCACCAAGACCTGCCCTTTGATCATCTAGTGGAAGCGTTACAGCCGCCGCGCAGTGCCGCCTATAACCCGCTGTTCCAGGTGATGTGCAACGTACAGCGCTGGGAGTTCCAGCAAACCCGCGAACTGGCGGGCATGACCGTGGAATATATTGCCAACGATGCGCGGGCGACCAAGTTCGACCTCAACCTGGAAGTCACCGACCTCGACCATCGCCTGGGCTGCTGCTTTACCTACAGCTGCGACCTGTTCGACGAGCCGCGTATTGCGCGTATGGCCGCGCACTGGGTCAATCTGCTGGAAGCCATGCTGGCGGCACCGCAACAACGCTTGGCCGAATTGCCGCTGTTGGCAGCGGACGAACAGCAGCAACTGCTGGCTAATCTCGGTGAAGAGGCGGGCGAGCATCTACTCGACGCCACCGTGCATCAGCTGTTTGCCGCCCAGGCCGCTGCTACGCCAGATGCCCCGGCGCTGACCTTTGCCGACGCCAGCCTGAGCTACGCCGAGCTGGATGCCCAGGCCAACCGCCTGGCCCATCTATTACGCGAACAAGGCGTAGGGCCGGAAGTGCGAGTGGGTCTGGCCTTGCCGCGTTCCACCGAGTTGGTGGTCGGCCTGCTGGCGATTCTTAAAGCCGGTGGCGCCTATGTGCCGCTCGACCCGGAATACCCGCTGGAACGCCTGCATTACATGATTGAAGACAGCGGCATTGGCCTGCTACTTGGCCAGGCCGAGCTGTTCGCTGCCCTGGGTGATTTGCCTGGCAACGTGGTGCGTTGCTGCATGGCCGAACAGCGCCTTGCGGACTTGCCGTCTACACCACCACGCGACCTTAGTTCGCCGCTGCACCAGGCCTATTTGATCTACACCTCCGGCTCTACTGGCAAACCCAAAGGTGTAGCGGTCAGCCACGGCGAAATTGCCATGCACTGCCGCGCGGTGATCCAACGCTTTGGTATGCGCAGCGATGACTGCGAGCTGCATTTCTATTCGATCAACTTCGACGCCGCCAGTGAACGCCTGCTGACGCCGCTGCTGTGTGGCGCCCACGTGGTGCTGCGCGGCCAGGGGCAGTGGGGCGCGGAGGAGATTTGCGCGCTGATCCGCCAACACCGCGTCAGCATTCTTGGCTTTACCCCCAGCTATGGCAGCCAATTGGCCCAGTGGCTGGCCAGCCGTAACGAGCAACTGCCGGTGCGCCTGTGCATCACCGGCGGCGAAGCGCTGACCGGTGAGCATCTGCAACGTATCCGTGGCGGCTTTGCGCCGCAGCAGTTTTTCAACGCCTATGGGCCGACGGAAACGGTGGTAATGCCGATGGCCAGTCTGGCACCTGAACAGGTGGCAGAGGGCGTTAGCAGCGTCGCCATCGGTAGCGTGGTCGGGGCGCGCACCGCCTATGTGCTGGACGCCGACCTGGCCCTGGTGCCGCCCGGTTCAACCGGCGAGTTGTATATCGGCGGCGCCGGCTTGGCCCGTGGTTACCACGCCCGCCCGGCGCTGACGGCTGAACGTTTTGTGCCTAACCCGTTTGCCAACAGTACGGCGGGCGGGAGGCTGTATCGCACCGGCGACTTGGTGCGCCAGCGCGCCGATGGCCTACTCGAATACGTCGGCCGTCTCGACCAGCAAGTAAAAGTGCGCGGCTTCCGTATTGAGCTGGGGGAAATTGAAGCGCGGCTGCTGGAGCACGGTGCGGTTAACGACTGCGTGGTGCTGGCCCTGGACGGCGCTAGCGGCAAACAGTTGGTGGCGTATATCGGTACGGCGTTGGCCACGGCCAGCGTTGCGGACCAGCAAGCCCTGCGCGACAGCCTGAAAAGCCATGTGCTGGCGCAACTACCCGAGCATATGTGGCCGACTTATACCGTGCTGCTGCCAAGCCTGCCGCTGACCGCCAATGGCAAGGTCGAACGCCGCGCCTTGCCCGCGCCGGACCTGGAGCAAAACCGCCAACACTATGTGGCGCCGCGCAATGCCATGGAAAACAGCTTGGCGGCGATCTGGCGTGAGGTGCTCAACGTTAAACAAGTGGGCCTGACGGATAACTTTTTTGAGCTGGGCGGCGACTCGATTCTGTCCATTCAAGTCGTCAGCCGTGCCCGTCAGCAAGGCATTCACTTTAGCCCGCGTGATTTGTTCCAACACCAGACGGTGCAAGCCTTGGCCGCTGTTGCCAGCGAGCAGCAACTGGTGCTGAGCGAGCAGGGCGCCTTGACCGGCCAAGCAGCGCTTACGCCGATTCAGCAGTGGTTCTTCGCCACGCAAATGGCCGAGCGCAATCAGTGGAACCAGTCGTTGCTGCTGCAACCGCAGCAAACCCTGGATGCCAGCCTGCTGCGCCAGAGCTTGCAACGCCTGTTGCAACAACACGACGCGCTGCGCCTGCGCTTTAGCCAAGTTGGCGACTACTGGCAGGCCAGTTACAGCGACAGCGCCGATGACCAACCACTGCTCTGGCACGCCCAAGTGCAGAGTTTTGACCAGGCGCCGCCACTGTTTGCTGAAGCCCAGCGCAGCCTCGATCTGCAACAAGGTCCGCTGTTACGTGCCGTGCTGGTGGAAGGACCGGACGGCGAGCAGAAACTGCTGTTGGCGATACATCACTTAGTGGTGGATGGCGTGTCCTGGCGTGTGCTACTGGAAGACCTGCAAAGCGCCTATCGCCAATTGCACAACGGCCAAACCGACGTGCAACTGCCGGCCAAAACCAGCGCCATGGGCCACTGGGCCGCGCGCTTGCAGGCCTATGCCGGCAGCGAGTCGTTGCGCGAAGAACTGGTCTGGTGGCAGCAGCAGTTAAGCGGGCCGGTTAGCGGGTTGCCCGGTGTTCGCCAAGAAGGCAGCAACCGCGCAGGCGATGCACAAACCCTGAGCCTGCGCCTGGATGCTGAACGCACTCGGCAGCTGCTAAACGAGGCTCCGGCAGCCTATCGCACCCAGGTTAACGACCTACTGCTCACCGCTTTGGCCCGTGTGCTATGCCGTTGGACCGGGCTGCCTTCAACCCTGGTGCAGTTGGAAGGCCACGGCCGCGAAGCGCTATTCGATGAGCTGGATCTGACCCGCAGCGTCGGTTGGTTTACCAGCGCTTATCCGCTGCGCCTGCAGGCGCCAACTGAGCTAAGCGCGGCGATCAAAGCCACCAAAGAACAGCTGCGCAGCGTGCCGCACAAAGGCCTGGGCTACGGCGTATTACGCTACCTGGCCGACCCTACCAGCCGCGCCGCTATCGCTGCATTGCCAGAAGCGCAGGTGACCTTTAACTACTTGGGCCAATTCGACCAAAGCTTTGCCGGCGACGCCTTGCTGCACCCGCTAGGCGACGAGACCGGCGCTGCCCATGCGCCCGATTCGCCATTGCCCAATGAGCTGAGCATTGACGGCCAGGTGTACGGTGGCGAGCTGCAATTGCGCTGGACCTACAGCCGCGAGCGGTACAGTGAACACAACGTGCACGCCCTGGCGCAAGAGCTGATCAGCGAATTGCACGGCCTGATCGATCACTGCCTGCAAGCCGGCAATGGCGGCTTTACCCCGTCGGACTTCCCCTTGGCGCAGCTCAGCCAAGAACAGCTCGACCACCTACCAGTGCCCGCCGCGCAGATCGACGATATCTACCCGCTCACGCCGATGCAGGAAGGCTTGCTGCTGCATACGCTGCTGGAACCCGGCACCGGCATCTACTACATGCAGGACCGTTACCGCATCAATAGCGCCCTGGACACCGAGCGTTTTGCTCAGGCCTGGCAAGCGGTGGTGGCACGCCATGAAGCGCTGCGCGCGTCGTTTGCCTGGAATGCCGGCGAGGCCATGCTGCAGATCATCCATAAACCCGGTGCCGCTGAACTGCAGGTGCTGGACTGGAGCGCACTGCCTGCCGACGAGCACGAAGCACGGCTGCAAGCCCTGCATAAACGCGAACGCGAAGCCGGCTTTGAGCTGCTGCAACGGCCGCCGTTTCACCTGCGCTTGATCAAGCTCGAAGCCGAGCGCTATTGGTTCATGATGAGTAACCACCACATCCTGATCGACGCCTGGTGCCGTGGGTTGTTGATGAGTGATTTCTTTGAAATCTACGCGGCGCTTGGCGAGCAACGCGCGCCGCAACTGAGCCCTGCACCGCGCTACCGCGACTACATCAGCTGGCTGCAACAGCAAGACCTCAACGGCGCGCGGCAGTGGTGGCAAGCCAACCTGGCTGGCTTTGAACGCAGCACCTTTATCCCCAGTGATAGGCCCATCGTGCATGACCATGCTGGCGAAAGCGGCGGCATGCTTGTTGGTGATCGCTACACCCGTTTGCTCGCCAGCGAAGGCGCGCAGTTGCGTGAATTGGCCCAGCGTCATCAGCTCACCGTGAACACCTTTGCCCAGGCCGCGTGGGCGCTGGTGCTGCGCCGTTACAGCGGTGAACGCGATGTGCTGTTTGGCGTCACCGTGGCCGGGCGCCCGGTAGGGATGCCGGACATGCAGCGCACCGTGGGCCTGTTTATCAATAGCGTGGCGCTGCGGGTCAAGCTGCCGGCGGTGGGTGAAAAGCAGGGCGTGCGTGAGTGGCTGCACGGCTTGTTCGCCAGCAATATGGACCTGCGCGAGCACGAGTATTTGCCGCTGGTGGCGATTCAGGAATGCAGCGAGCTGCCCAAGGGCCAGCCGCTGTTCGACAGCTTGTTTGTATTTGAAAACGCCCCGGTGGAAAGCGGCGTGCTCGACCAGGCACTTAGCCTTAACGCCACCTCCGACTCCGGCCGTACCCACACCAACTTCCCGCTGACGGTGGTGTGCTATCCGGGCGATGAGTTGGGCTTGCACCTGTCCTACGACCAACGCTACTTCGACGGCGCCAGCATCGAACGCTTGCTGGCGGAGTTCAAACGCCTGCTGTTGGCGCTGGCCGAACACTTCCATGGTGATATGGCCGAGCTGCCATTACTCGGCGCCGCTGAACAGCAACTACTGACGGTGGACTGCAACCGCAGTGAGCGCGCCTATCCGCTCGAACAAGGCTATGCACGCTTGTTTGAAGCGCAGGTGGCGCAGCATCCGCAGCGTATCGTCGCCAGTTGCCTGGAGCAGCAGTGGAGCTACAGCGAACTCAATCGACGTGCCAACAAACTGGGTCATGCGCTAGTAGCGGCCGGTGTGCGTATGGATCAACCCGTCGCGCTATTGGCCGAACGCGGTGTGGATTTGCTCGGCATGCTCGTCGGCAGCTTTAAAGCCGGCGCGGGCTATCTGCCGCTGGACCCCAGCCACCCCGTGCAGCGCCTGACGCGCATTATCGAACTGAGCCGCACGCCCGTGCTGGTGTGCAGCCGCGCCTGCCGTGAACAAGCGGTGCAGCTGTTGGAAGAACTCGGCTGCGGCGGCCGTCCACGCTTGCTGGTGTGGGAAGAGGTGCAAGCCGGCCAAGGCCCGCAGCACAACCCCGGCATCTATAGCGCGGCGAATAACCTCGCCTACGTTATCTACACCTCTGGCTCCACCGGTTTGCCGAAGGGCGTGATGGTGGAACAAGCCGGCATGCTTAATAACCAACTGAGCAAGGTGCCGTATCTCGACCTCAGCGCCGATGACGTGATCGCGCAGACCGCTTCGCAAAGCTTCGATATCTCGGTGTGGCAATTCCTTGCGGCACCGCTGTTTGGCGCCCGCGTCGCCATTGTGCCGAACACTATTGCCCATGATCCGCAGGCGTTATTGGCGCATGTTGGCGAGCAGCGCATTAGCGTGCTGGAAAGCGTGCCGTCGCTGATTCAGGGCATGCTCGCCGACGACACCCAACACGACCTCAGCAGCCTGCGTTGGCTGCTGCCCACCGGCGAAGCCATGCCACCGGAGCTGGCGCGACAATGGCTGCAACGCTTCCCTGAGGTGGGCCTGGTCAATGCCTATGGCCCGGCCGAGTGCTCGGACGACGTGGCGTTTTTCCGGGTCGATCAGGCCTCCACCGAAGGCAGCTACTTGCCCATCGGCAATCCCACTGACAACAACCGCCTGTACCTGGTCGACGCGGCGTTGGAACTGGTGCCGCTGGGCGCCGTGGGCGAGCTCTGTGTGGCGGGCACGGGCGTCGGTCGTGGCTATGTCGGCGACCCACAACGCACCGCACAAGCCTTTGTGCCCAATCCGTTTGGCCCAGGGCGCCTGTACCGCAGCGGCGACTTGGCGCGGCGCCGGGCCGATGGCGTGCTGGAGTATGTGGGCCGTATCGACCATCAAGTGAAAATTCGCGGCTTCCGTATCGAGCTGGGCGAAATCGAAGCGCGCCTGCATGAGCAGGCG
>NZ_JBBNAH010000702.1:0-2518 GCF_037994325.1 Pseudomonas sp. | reverse complement strand
GGCTTAAATACGTCTCGGCCTAGAGTAAGAACAACGTCGCCAGGCCCAGGAAGATAAAGAAGCCGCCGCTGTCAGTAACAGCGGTAATCATCACACTGGAGCCTAACGCCGGGTCGCGCCCCAAGCGCGTCAGCGTCATCGGGATCAATACCCCCATAAGCGCCGCCAGTAACAGATTCAGCGTCATCGCCGCCGTCATCACTAAGCCTAACGACCAGCTGTGATAAAGCAGGTAAGCGACTATCCCGATCACCCCGCCCCACACCAAACCGTTAAACAACGAAACCGCCAGCTCCTTGCGCATCAACCGCGACGTATTGCCGGTGCTGACCTGATCCAACGCCATCGCCCGCACGATCATGGTGATTGTCTGGTTGCCGGAGTTGCCACCGATACCCGCCACAATCGGCATCAATGCCGCCAGCGCCACGAGCTTCTCGATAGAGCCCTCAAACAAGCCGATCACCCGCGATGCAATAAACGCGGTGACCAAGTTAACCGCCAGCCAAGACCAGCGGTTACGCAGTGACTTCCACACGGAGGCGAAGATATCTTCCTCTTCGCGCAGACCCGCCATATTCAATACTTCGGTCTCGCTTTCTTCACGAATCAAGTCGACCATTTCGTCGATGGTCAGACGACCAATGAGCTTGCCGTTTTTATCGACGACAGGCGCCGAAATAAGGTCGTAGCGCTCAAACGCTTGCGCAGCATCGTAAGCATCTTCATCCGGATGAAAACTTACCGGATCGTCTGCCATCACCTCGGCAACTTGCTTGTCGGGATCGTTGACCAGCAGCCGCTTGATCGGTAGCACGCCTTTGAGCACGCCGTCGTAATCGACCACAAACAATTTGTCTGTGTGGCCTGGCAATTCTTTCAGTCGACGCAGATAACGAAGCACAACTTCCAGGCTGACGTCTTCGCGGATGGTGACCATCTCGAAGTCCATCAACGCACCGATCTGGTCTTCCTCGTAAGACAACGCCGAACGCACGCGCTCGCGCTGCTGGGCATCGAGGGTTTCCATCAGCTCGTGGACGACGTCGCGGGGTAACTCTGGCGCCAGGTCAGCCAGTTCGTCGGCGTCCATGTCCTTGGCGGCGGCAAGAATCTCGTGATCATCCATGTCGGCGATCAAGGTTTCACGCACCGAGTCGGACACCTCAAGCAGGATGTCGCCGTCGCGCTCAGCTTTGACCAACTGCCATACGGTCAGACGATCATCCAGCGGTAGCGCTTCGAGAATGTGGGCAACGTCGGCGGAGTGCAGATCATCGAGCTTGCGTTGCAACTCGGCGAGGTTCTGCCGGTGCACCAGGCTTTCAACCCGCTCCTGATTCTGGCCTTCCTGACGATGCGTCAGGTCTTCGACCAGCTTGTGGCGGTGCAGCAGTTCAACGACTTGTGCGAGTCGGTCCTGCAGGCTTTCTTGCGGCTTTTTTACTTCTACTTCGGTCATAGCACACTCCACCCCCAGCGGCAGAGCGCGCCAAAGGGATCAATCAGTCAATTCATGATTGGTAAAGCGAGAATTTGAGCGACTACTGGGTAAGTCCATGATGGCAATCCATAAGCCTCGGCGAGGCTGACCGGCAAATGATACCACTGCTCCAAGGCTTTGCATGCGAGAAAATCTAGGCAAGAACAAGCGCTTGCACAACAAAGCTCGGTTATTTCTGAATCTTGTGTACGACGCATTGCAAACCGCCGGAGGCACGATTAAGTGACGAAAAAATAAGCGTAGGGTGCTCTGGCAACCGTCACGGAGGACGCGCCATGCACCCATCCATTTACGCAACAACACTTATCTTCGCCCTCGCCCCAACAGCGCTTCTCGCGACCACAGTGCACAGGTGCGAGGACAGCAACGGCAAAATCACCTTTACCCACCTTGGCTGCCCAACTGATCAACAGCTGCAGCTACAAAACGCCGACAACCCGCCACCCAGCGGCGAGGCGCCAGCCCCAAAAGAGAAATCCGCGAGAAAAGCCAAAGCGTCCAAGACCGAGGGCAAGCGCCAAGGCATTGTCGGTATTGGTCAGCGTCAGGACGGCTGTGGCAATCAGGTAACGCCCAGCGCCAGGCGCAAAGCCATGATCAATAAAGAGGCGCGCGCAGGAATGAGTAGAGCAGACGTTGAAAGCATGCTCGGCAAACCCGATAGCATCAGCAGCCAGAACGGCAAGGTGCGTTACAACTACGTCGACAAACAAGACAAGGGCCGCAAACGCAGCATCAGTTTTGACAGCGAGGGCTGCGTAAAACCCTAGGCAATAAAAAAAGGGCCTGCATTTCTGCAGGCCCTTTAAATATGGTGCACTCAGGAGGATTCGAACCTCCGACCGCTCGGTTCGTAGCCGAGTACTCTATCCAGCTGAGCTATGAGTGCAAGTGGCGCTTTTTGACCAGATCACCGCTGGCTGAAGCAAACAACCTGCATTACTGCGAGCTGTTTAATATGGTGCACTCAGGAGGATTCGAACCTCCGACCGCTCGGTTCGTAGCCGAGTACTC
>NZ_JBBNAH010000701.1:0-3463 GCF_037994325.1 Pseudomonas sp. | reverse complement strand
GTGCTGTGCGCACCATGCGATTTATTGCACAACGCATTGGTGCGCACAGCACACCCTACGGACGTAAGGCGATCCATTGCGGCACAGCGAGTGGCCGCAATGGTTTTACCGTCAGGCGTCAGCGTATTCGCTGATCGACGGGCAGGAGCAGACCAGGTTGCGGTCGCCGTAGACGTTGTCGATGCGCGCCACCGGCGGCCAGTACTTGGCTTCGATCAAGCTGGCCAGCGGGTAGGCGGCTTGCTCGCGGCTGTAGACGTGCGGCCATTCGCCGAGCAGTTCTTGCGCGGTGTGTGGGGCGTTTTTCAGTGGGTTGTCCTGGGCGTCCGATTCGCCGCGTTCGATGGCGCGGATTTCGTTGCGGATGCTGATCATGGCGTCGCAGAAGCGGTCGAGCTCTTCTTTGGATTCGCTTTCGGTCGGCTCGATCATCAGGGTGTTGGCCACCGGGAACGACATGGTTGGCGCGTGGAAGCCGTAGTCGATCAGGCGCTTGGCCACGTCGTCGACGCTGATGCCGCTGGTTTCTTTTAGCGGGCGCAGGTCGAGGATGCATTCGTGGGCGACCAGGCCATTGCTGCCGGCATAGAGCACGGGGAAGTGTTCTTCGAGGCGGTTGGCAATGTAGTTGGCGCTGAGAATGGCCAGCTGCGAGGCGCGTTTCAGGCCTTCGCCGCCCATCATTTTCATGTACATCCACGAGATCGGCAGAATGCTCGCGCTGCCAAACGGCGCGGCGCTGACGGCGCCTTCTTTGCGCGCCATGTTGGCGTGGCCTGGCAGGAACGGCGCCAGGTGCGACTTCACACCAATCGGGCCAACGCCCGGGCCGCCACCGCCGTGGGGAATGCAGAAGGTTTTGTGCAGGTTCAGGTGGGAAACGTCGCCGCCGAATTTGCCTGGGGCGCAGAGGCCGACCATGGCATTCATGTTGGCGCCGTCGATATACACCTGGCCGCCGTTGTCGTGAATGATCGCGCAGATTTCGCGGATTTCTTCTTCAAACACGCCGTGGGTGGACGGGTAGGTGATCATCAGCGCGGCCAGGCGGTCTTTGTGTTCCAGAGCCTTGGCGCGCAGGTCTTCAACATCGACGTTGCCGCGGGCATCGCACGCGGTGACCACCACCCGCATACCGGCCATGTTGGCGGTGGCGGGGTTGGTGCCGTGGGCAGACGAAGGAATCAGGCAGATATCGCGCTCGGTGTCGCCACGGCTGGCGTGGTAGGCACGAATGGCCAAGAGGCCTGCGTATTCACCTTGCGAACCGGCGTTGGGTTGCAGCGACACGGCGTCGTAACCGGTAGCGGCGCACAGCATGGCTTCCAGTTCGTCGGTGAGCTGCTGGTAGCCGACGCTTTGCTCGGCCGGCACAAACGGGTGCAGGCTGCCAAAGGCGCTCCAGGTAATGGGCTGCATTTCGCTGGCGGCGTTGAGCTTCATGGTGCACGAGCCCAGCGGGATCATGGTGCGGTCCAGGGCCAGGTCTTTGTCGGCGAGGCGACGCAGGTAACGCATCAGCTCGGTTTCCGAGTGATAGCGGTTAAACGACGGGTGTTGCAGGAAGGTGCTGGTACGCAGCAGGCCTTCGGGCAATTGCACGCTGGCAGCGGCGGCAAGGGTGGTGAAGTCGGGCAGCGCTTGGCCGTCGGCGAATAGCGCCCACAGCGCTTCAACGTCGGCCTGGGTGGTGGTTTCGTCGAGGGACAGGCCGAGTTGCTCGGCGCTGATCTGGCGCAGGTTGATCTGCGCGGCCCAGGCCTTGGCGTGCAGTGCCTCAGTACGGGCGCCGGTGTTCAGGGTGACGGTGTCGAAGAACGCACCTTGCTGCACCGGCAGACCAAGTTGGGCCAGACCTTGGGCGGCAATCACGGTGAGCACGTGCACGCGTTTGGCGATATCGGTCAGGCCTTGCGGGCCGTGGTACACGGCGTACATGCCGGCGATATTGGCCAGCAGTACCTGCGCGGTGCAGATGTTGCTGGTGGCCTTTTCGCGGCGGATATGTTGCTCGCGGGTTTGCATGGCCAGGCGGTAAGCCGGCTTGCCGTGGCGGTCGATGGACACACCGACCAAGCGGCCGGGCATATCGCGTTTGAACGCATCACGGGTGGCGAAGTAGGCGGCGTGCGGGCCACCAAAGCCCAGCGGCACACCAAAGCGTTGCGCGCTGCCCAGGGCCACGTCGGCGTTGAATTCGCCGGGCGGGGTCAGCAGGGTCAGGGCCAGCAGGTCGGCGGCCACGGCCACCAGGGCGCCAGCGGCGTGGAAGCGCTCAACCAAGGCGCGGTAGTCGTAGATATCGCCATTGCTGGCGGGGTATTGCAGCAGGCAGCCGAAGTAGGCGGCGAAGTCTTCAATGGCGTTTTCATCGCCCACCACCACGTCAATGCCCAGCGGCTCGGCACGGGTGCGCAGCACGTCGAGGGTTTGTGGGTGGCAGTGCTGGGAGGCGAAGAAGGTTTGGCTGGCTTTGTTTTTTGCCAGGCGTTTGCAGAAGGTCATGGCTTCGGCAGCGGCAGTGGCTTCGTCGAGCAACGAGGCGTTGGCGATTTGCAGGCCGGTGAGGTCGCAGATCATGGTTTGGAAGTTGAGCAGCGCTTCCAAACGGCCTTGGGAAATTTCTGGCTGGTACGGGGTGTAGGCGGTGTACCAGGCCGGGTTTTCCAGCAGGTTGCGCAAGATAGGCGCTGGCGTCAGGGTGCCATAGTAGCCCTGGCCGATGTAGGTTTTGAACTGCTGGTTTTTGTCGGCGATGGCTTTGATTTCTGCCAAGGCGGCGGTTTCGCTCAGGCCTTCAGGCAGATTGAGCACGCTGGTGCCCTTGATGCTGTCGGGGATCACGCTGGCGCTCATGGCTTCCAGGGAGTCGTAGCCCAACTGCTGGAGCATGGCGGTGATATCGCGCTCGCGCGGGCCGATATGACGGGCGATGAATTCGTTGCGGGTGTCGAGGGAAATAGTCATCAGGGCCTCAGGCGTCGTCGTTGGCTTTAAGCAGGCGGTCGTAAGCGGCTTGGTCGAGCAGGGTGGCCAGCACGCTGTTGTCGGCCAGTTGCATACGGAAGAACCAGCCTGCGCCGAGGGAATCTTCGTTCACGGTTTCCGGCGCGTTTTCCAGCGCGGCGTTCACTTCTATTACTTCACCGTCCACCGGCATGGCGATGGTGCTGGCGGCTTTAACCGACTCCAGTACCGCTACTTCGGCACCGGCGGCTTGGGCGCCCAATTCCGGCAATTGCACAAACACCACATCACCGAGGGCTTCTTGAGCATAGGGGGTGATGCCGACGGTAACCAGGCCATCACTGTCCAGACGCAGCCATTCATGTTCACTGGTGAATCGCAATTCGCTCATGTCGCTTCCTAGGTCGAGGGTTTGCCCCGCTATCAACGTTCCGAGCGGGGCGGGCAATGGACGAACCGATTGCAAAGGCGGTGCCAGATAAGCGCGGGGTAGGGC
>NZ_JBBNAH010000700.1:0-2891 GCF_037994325.1 Pseudomonas sp. | reverse complement strand
ACCCAACCTACGGAAGTGCTGTAGCCCGGGGGTGGAAGGGGTTATGCCAGCCAATCAGAGCCAAATCAACGGCCCCTCACCCCAACCCTCTCCCGCAAGCGGGAGAGGGGGCTTGACGGTGTAGGCGCGATGAATTCGGTCATTCCCCCGCCCAGGCGCCTGACGGTGTAGGCGTGTGAACTCGATCATTCCCCTCGCCCGCTTGCGGGAGAGGGGCTAGGGGTGAGGGGCTCTACCCTCAACACAAAATCCCCATTAGACGTAGGTATAAAGGCAACCCCCAGGCAAATCCTTAGACTGTCGGCCCTTCACCGTCCGTACCGTCCGAGGCCTCCCCCATGTATACCGATCGCGTGCGCTTGCCCTCCCTGCTGGGCAAAGTGATGAGTGCGGCTGACGCCGCGTTGCTGATTGAAGACGGCATGACCGTCGGCATGAGCGGCTTTACCCGCGCTGGGGAAGCCAAGGCAGTACCGCAAGCGCTGGCCGAACGGGCCAAGCACTCGCCGCTGAAAATCAGCCTGATGACCGGCGCCAGCTTAGGCAACGACCTGGACAAACAACTTACCGAAGCCGGCGTACTCGCCCGACGCATGCCGTTCCAGGTCGACAGCACCCTGCGCAAGGCGATCAACGCCGGTGAGGTGATGTTTATCGACCAACACCTGTCGGAAACCGTTGAGCAACTGCGCAACCACCAGCTCAAGCTGCCCGACATCGCCGTGATCGAAGCCGTGGCCATTACCGAGCAAGGCCATATTGTGCCGACCACCTCGGTGGGTAACTCGGCCAGCTTCGCGATTTTCGCCAAGCAGGTAATCGTCGAGATCAACCTGGCACACAACCCGAATCTGGAAGGCCTGCACGACATCTATATACCAACTTACCGACCAACCCGTACGCCGATCCCGCTGACCCGCGTGGAAGGCCGCATCGGCAGCACCGCCATCCCGATTGATCCGGCAAAAATCGTCGCCATCGTGGTCACCGACAAACCGGACTCGCCGTCCACCGTGCTGCCGCCGGATGTCGACACCCAGGCGATTGCCAATCACCTGATCGACTTCTTCACCCGTGAAGTGGCGGCCGAGCGCATGACCGATAGCCTCGGCCCGTTGCAAGCCGGTATTGGCAGCATTGCCAACGCCGTAATGTGCGGGCTGATCGACTCGCCGTTCCACGACCTGACCATGTACTCGGAAGTGCTGCAAGACTCGACCTTCGACCTTATCGACGCCGGCAAGCTGCGCTTTGCTTCGGGCAGCTCCATCACCCTGTCGCAGCGGCGCAATACCGACGTATTCGGCAATCTAGAAAAGTACAAAGACAAGCTGGTACTGCGCCCACAGGAAATTTCCAACCACCCGGAAGTAGTTCGCCGCCTGGGCATTATCGGCATCAACACCGCGTTGGAGTTCGACCTGTACGGCAACGTCAACTCCACCCACGTTGGCGGCACCAAGATGATGAATGGCATCGGCGGCTCCGGCGACTTCGCCCGCAATGCGCACTTGGCGATCTTTGTGACCAAGTCGATCGCCAAGAGCGGCGCGATTTCCAGCGTGGTGCCGATGGTTAGCCATGTCGACCACACCGAACATGACGTGGACATCTTGGTAACCGAACAGGGCTTGGCCGATCTGCGCGGCTTGGCGCCCCGTGAACGCGCTCGGGTGATCATCGACAACTGTGTGCACCCGGATTACCGCGATGCGCTCAATCAATACTTCACAGCAGCGTGCGCCAAGGGTGGCCACACCCCACATCTGTTACGTGAGGCATTACAGTGGCATATCAATTTGGATGAAAACGGCCATATGCTCTGGACCAGTGCAGAACAAGAAAAGTTAGCCTAGCACGCTAAAAATGTACAAAAGGCGCAATAGAGCAGCCCTCTATTGCGCCTTTTTGCTTTCTAATTTCGTACAGATTCAGCGCTACGCAATTTTTGCGCAGAGCAAGGCTCTTCCCCTCACCCGCACAGTTGCAGCAAAACCCGAGAAAATCTGTTTTCTGAGGACCACAACAGGGAAAACACCTTTCGCGAATTGAAAACTGTACTGGTCACTACCTTAGCAAAATCAGAAACCTGGCGAATCCGACAAGATTTTCTGAGTAAAAACGCCTCAATATTGGGCATACCAATACAGTTTGCACCGTTATGGATAAAACAGTTTGGGTAAAAACTTCCCACCACCAGCACAATTTAAGAGAACTGTGACTACAAGGTCAGCTGTACGAAGCGCAACATAGCCTCCAGTTAAATAACCAATGCCGCCATAAGCGGAAGGAAGCAAAGCCATGGAACGTACCCTCAGTTCCGACATGTTCGAAAGCACCAACTCGAAAGCCCAAGCTGCACTGCCACTGCGCGTTATCTCCAACCTGCTGCTCTGGCAACGCCGCATGTCCAGCCGCCACCAGTTGGCACGCCTGGATCCACGCCTGCTGGCCGACGCAGGTATCAGTGAAGCCCAGCGCTTTGCCGAGCTGAGCAAGCCGTTCTGGCGTTAATAGCTGCAACTGTTGTATCTGGCTGAAGCCGACGTTAGCGCATCAGCCACTGAATTGAATAAACAAAGCCCGCCCGCATTCACATGCCGGCGGGCTTTGTCGTTCTTAGCGAGAAATTTGACCGTTCGTACAGCGACCGGCATAACAGCCAGTACAGTTTTAAAAAAAGTTAAACTGCTGCAATACAATTCCGCCTCTCTGTGACTGCCGCTTGGGTATCGACGCGAGGGACTATGTTTCCCCATACCCAGCACTCGCACTAAGCGAGAAGGACATGTGCCATGGAACGCACACTCAGCCAATCGGCAAGCCAAACCACCGCCCCAGCGAAAACCACCTGGCCACTGCGCCTGCTTGCCGCGATTACTGTATGGCGT
>NZ_JBBNAH010000699.1:0-21538 GCF_037994325.1 Pseudomonas sp. | reverse complement strand
GTGCTGTGCGCACCATTGCGATATCGGGTAAATCGCTTGGTGCGCACAGCACACCCTACGCGGCGAGCTCGCTTTCTTCGATTGGCTCTACGTCTATATCACCAAACAACGCAAACCCCACCGCCCGATGCGCTTGCTTGGCCAGCACATTGCGCGACGCGCCCAACGTAGCAATCGGCTCCAGCAGATGAATGCGCACGCTGGCGACATCGCTGGAGAGCAAGCGCAGCAAGTGCGAGAGCAAGTCATCGTCGCCAATAAACGGCGCAATCTCGGCGTCAATCTGGTTATCGCGCACATACCGAATCGCCACCGGCTGTAACGGCATGCCGGCTTCAATGGCGCTGCTGAGCAAGCGGCCATGGAAGTTGCGCAGCTGGCGGCCATCGGTGGTGGTGCCTTCGGGGAAGATCAGCAGGTTGCGGCCGTGCTGGAGATGGCTCAGCAGTTGTTGGCCGAGCAGGGCGCTGTCGCCTGAACCCCGGCGGATAAACAGGGTGCCGGCCTTCTTTGCTAACCAGCCGGCTACCGGCCAGCTGCGCACCTCAGCCTTGGACAGAAACGACAGCGGCGCCAACATGCCCAGTAGCGGAATATCGGTCCACGATACGTGGTTGCTGATCCACAGCATCGGCTGCTTGGGCACAGTGCCCAGCACTTCAATGTCAAACGGCAGCGCGCCACTTAAGCGGGCGAGAAACCAGCGCGTCATACGTTGGCGAATGGCGCCTTCGTTACGCAGGTGCAGGCGTTCGATCAAGCCCATGCTACTGGCCACCAGCAGCCCCAAACCGACGGTGGCGACCAGCCGGGCAATGCGCCCGTACAGGCGCAAGCGGCTCATCACACCGCTGCCTTAAAGTGCCGGGCGTAACGCGGGCACAGCTCGTCGCGCTTAAGCAGGATAAATACGTCGGCGACTTGGAAATCCTGGTCCCAGCACGGCTCGCCGCAAATCTTCGCGCCCAAGCGCATATAGGCTTTGAGCAGCGGTGGCATTTCGGCGATGACGTTGCCGGGCAGGTCCAGGCTTGGCAGTGGCGTTTTCGGTTCGGCGCGCAGGTGTTCGGTGCACAGGTAACGTTCACGCAGGCGCTGCATGATGGCTTGGGCCTGAACGCCGCCGTCTTGCATAGGAATGCTGGCGCAGCCCATCAGGTAGCTATAACCGCCTTCGTTGAGCACTTCGGCCAGTTCGCTCCACAGCACGGCAATGGTGCCGCCGTTGCGGTAGGCCGGGTCGACGCAGGTGCGGCCAATCTCCAGCACCGGGCCTTGCAAATGCGCCAGGCCGTGCAGGCTGAATTCTTCTTCACTGTAGAAACGCCCCAGGCTACGGGCGGCGTTGTGGTCGAGCAGGCGGGTGGTGGCAACCAGCGCGCCGGTGTTGAGGTCACGCACGCCGATATGGGCGCAGTGGCTGTCGTAATCGTCCATATCCAAACCGAATTCGGCGCCCTTGAGCTTGGCGTCGAACTCTTTGCTGAATACGCTGAAGCGCAACGCTTGGGCTTCGCGCAAGGCACGGGGGCCGACCAGGCGTTCGGCTTGCAGACGGCGTTCGGCGGTGGTGTCGCGGGTGCGGGCGAGTGTAGACATCAGGTAGCCTCCATAAGCCGGCTTGATTGAGTTGCAGCCGGTCGACCTTGTTGGGCAAGCTCAGGCTAGGAATACCCGGTGTCATCACCATGAATGTTTGGTGATGCTTGTATGACAGTGATCGAGGACGGGTTTTATGTATTGGCAACGACTGCTCGCCTGCGCCGAGCGCTTACCGGCCGCCAGGGCCTTGGATGATTGGTATGCCACCCTGTCGGCGCGGGTAGGCGAGGGCGTAACGCCATTTGAGCTGGCGCTGTTGGGCGGGCGCCTGGCGGCTACGCCCGGCTTGGCCTTTCTGGCGGGCTACCAAGGGGCGTTGCGCGCGCTGTGGCCATCGGCGCCGTGGACCCTGGGCGCCATGTGCGTCACGGAAAACCGCAGCGTGCGCCCGGCCGATATGCAGACGCGGCTGGACGGCTTGAGCCTTTGCGGACGCAAAGATTTTGTCACCGCTGCCGATGCGGCTGACTGGTTACTGATTGCTGCCCGCAGCGAACTCCCCGGCAGCTCGCCGCAGATTGCCCTGTGCGTGGCCTACAGCGGCGCCTCCGGCGTGCGTGTGGACGTGTTGCCGCCGCTGTCGTTGATGCCAGATGTCAGCCATGGCCGTCTGTACCTGGACGCGGCGCAGTGCGAGCGTTTGCCCGGCGATGGCTGGGATGCCTATGCCAAACCGTTCCGTTCCCTGGAGGATTTGCATGTGCTCACCGCGCTAGGTGCGTGGCTGTATGGCGTGGGGTGTGACAACGCATGGCCGCAAGCACTGAAACTGCGTTTGCTGGCGCTGTTGGGCAGTTGCGCCGAGGTCGCGCGCCAAGGCATGAACGAGCCAACCACACACCTGTTACTGGCTGGGGTGTTTGAACAGTTTGCCCAGCTGCGGGCGGAGATCGACAGCGCGATGGGCAGTGGTGACCCGCACTGGCAAGACCTATGGAAACGTGACAGCAGCCTGCTGGAAATCGCCCGGGCGGCGCGGGAAAAGCGCCTGCAAAACGCGTTGGCCGTAACGGCGCTGTGCTAAGTTTGCCGCCTTCTCCAACAAGAGGCTGCCCAATGCCCGCGCCCGTGTTATGCCGCTTGAGCCTTGCGCTCGGTTTGTTGTTTTGCCTTCCTAACGCTTTCGCCGAAACCTGGCCCAGCACTGATTGGGCTGTTGCCACGGTGCCGACCAGCCCGGCTATTAGCGCGCTGGAGGCCTATGCCTTTCCCGTGCGCGATGATGAAAGCCGTAAAGGCGTGCGCACCGACGCCTTGCTGGTGATCCGCGACGGTCAGATTGTGTATGAACGGTACGCCGGCCCAACAGAAGTCAGCACCCCACACCTGACCTGGTCGATGAGCAAAAGCCTGCTGGCCGCCACCTTGGGCGTGGCCTACGGCAAAGGGCTGTTTAAGCTCGACGATCCTGCCGCCAAGTTTTACCCGCCAATGGCGCAGCACCCCGAGATTAAACTCGGCCATTTGCTTAACTGGGCATCCGGCTTGGCCTGGCAGGAAGGCTATGAATATGCGCCGGTGAAATCCAGCGTGGTGGCCATGCTCTACACCCGTGGGCGTGCGGATATGGCGGCATTCGCGGCCGGTTTTGAAGAGGACGCTAAGCCCGGTACGCGCTTCCGCTATTCCAGTGGCGACGCCAATCTGCTCGCTGCTGCCTTGCGCGGTATGGTCGGTGAACAGGCCTATGGGGATTACCCGTGGACGGCTTTGTTTGAGCCACTAGGCATCACCAGCGCGGTATGGGAGCGCGATGCCGCCGGCACCTTTGTCGGCTCGTCTTATTCCTACCTGACCGCCCGCGACTTGGCCCGCGTTGGCCTGCTAATGGAACGCGATGGGCGCTGGGGTGAGCAGCAACTGCTGCCTAAAGCGTGGGTCGATTTCAACCGCACGCCGTTTGCTAATTACCAGCCTTCGGAGGAAACCCGTGGCGACGCTGTACCGGGCGGCCAATGGTGGCTAAACATGCCGGTAGCCGGCAGCGCTAAACCCTGGGCCGATGCACCAGATAGCACTTTTGCCGCCCTTGGCCACTGGGGCCAGGCGCTGTATGTGCTGCCGGAAGAAAAACTGGTGATCGTGCGTTACGCCGATGACCGCGACAAAACCTACTCCCATAACCAGCTGTTGAAACTGGCCCAGGCGGCGTTCCAGGAGGGCAAATAATGAGCGCCTTTATCAAGCGTCGGCCGTTCTCCAGCCTGCTGTTGTTAATCCTCTTGGCCGTGGCGGCGTTGGCCTGGCAGAACCGCGTTCACCTGGCGGCCTTTCCCGGCATCATCGGCGCCTTGTCGGCCAAGGAATATTGCTCGTGCCGCTATGTGATGGATAACCCGGCCGAGTATTGCCAGGGCTACGTCAAGCAGATCATCCCCATCAGTGGCTTCTTTGATGATGTGGCCAATAAGCGGGTGACCGCGCGTGGTTTGGGCAGTACGCAATCGGCGGCCTGGCTGGGGCAGCGTCAGGGGTGCCAGTTGTTGCCACAGGCCTCAGCGCTGCCTGAGTCCTGATCACTCGGGGTTTGCAGGCCGGGCTCAGGCGGTTAAGGTGCCGCCTGAATCTGCTACCTGGAGCCCCGATGCTTAAGTCGCTGGTGTTTTTTCTTGCTGCCCTTGCCTTGCCGGCAGCGCATGCGAACTGGTACCTGGACAACGAGTCCTCGCGCCTATCCTTTATCTCCACCAAGGGCGGCAAGCTGTCCGAGGTGCATCGTTTTCTCACTCTGCATGGCCAGATCGACGATAACGGCGCCGCCAATTTGCGCATCGAACTGGACTCGGCCAGCACCGGCATTCCACTGCGCGACGAGCGTTTGCGCACGCTGCTGTTCGACACCGAGCACTTTGCCGAAGCCTTGGTAAAGGCCAACATCGACCTTGCACCCATCACCACGCTGGCCCCTGGTGCACAGTTGGAATTGCGCCTGCCTTTGACGGTCGAACTGCATGGCCAGCAGCAAAGCTACAGCGCCGAGCTGTTGGTAACCCGTCTGGATGAGCAACGTTTTCAAGTGGTGACCCTGGCGCCGTTGGTGCTGCAGGTCGAAGATTTCGACCTCAGCGACGGCCTCGAGGCGCTGCGCAAACTGGCGGGCGTTTCCACCATCAGTTGGTCGGTGCCGGTGGGCGCCGTGCTGATATTTACCTCGCGTTAGTCATGGTTGAGTAGGGAGTTATGCAGTGGTCGTAGCGCACAGGATGCAGGGCTGATGCCGGGTCGAATTTATCCCTGGCGCACCGGCAATGGCTTTGAATTGCTAGTGGATGGGCCGCAGTTTTTCCCGCGTATGTTCGACGCCATCGGCCGCGCGCAGCGCCAGGTGGAACTGGAGTTGTACCTGGTGGAGTCGGGCGCCTGCGTCGACCTGATGGTGCAAACCTTGTGCGCCGCCGCCGAGCGCGGGGTAAAGGTGCGCTGCCTGTTCGACGCCTTTGGCAGTGCGGCATTTTCCGCTATCGACCGCGAGCGTTTGGTAAATGCCGGCATTGAGCTGCGCTTCTATAACCCGATCAAAATCTGGCGCTGGCAACGCAACCTGTACCGCGACCATCGCAAGTTATTGCTGGTGGATGGCGAGCTGGCGTTTGTCGGTGGCACCGGTGTGACCGATGCCTTCTGGACCCCCGGCGAAGACAGCAGTGCTTGGCATGAGGTGATGGTGCAAATAAGCGGACCGCTGGTACAGGACTGGCAGCATTTGTTTGAACAGCAATGGCTGGCCAACCCGCAAAATCGCGCCTGGTTGCCTTTTGTGCCGGGCCCGCGCCCGCGTTTGCCGGCGTTGCCTGCGGGCGGAACGGGGTTGGGCCGCGTGGCCTACGCCAATGCCATGCAGCACCGCGATATCGTGCGGTCGCTGGTGCGCGCGCTAAATAGCGCCAAGGGCCGTATCTGGTTAGCCACGCCGTACTTTTTGCCGAGCTGGAAGGTTCGCCGTTCGTTGCGTAAGGCCGCGCAGCGGGGGGTTGATGTGCAGCTGCTGCTCACCGGCCGGCAAACCGATAACCCGCCGGTACGCTTTGCCGGGCAGCGCTACTACCCGCGCCTGCTGCGTGCGGGGGTGAAGATTTTTGAATACCAACCGTGTTTTCTCCACCTGAAAATGGTGCTGGTGGATGACTGGAACAGCATTGGCTCATGCAACTTCGACCACTGGAATTTGCGCTTTAACCTGGAAGCCAACCTGGAAGCCGTGGAGCCACCGCTGACGGCTGCGGTGGTGCAGAGCTTTAGCAACGACTTTGGCCAGAGCAAACAGATCACCCTGGAACTGTGGAAATCGCGGCCACTGTGGAAACGCGTGCAGCAGCGGTTGTGGGGGTGGATGGATCGGTTGGTGGTTAACCTGTTGGATCGCCGCAAATGACTACCACCGTCGTCCCCGCGAAGACGGGGACCGAGGTGTGAAGTGCAGCGGAGAAAGGTAATTCCCCCGCGCGATTCTGGATTCCCGCCTACGCGGGAAGGACGGTGGTGTATGGGCAATCCCCGTCGTCCCCGCGAAGGCGGGGACCCAGGTGTGAGGTGCAGCGGCAAAAGGTAATTCCCCCGCGCGATTCTGGATTCCCGCCTACGCGGGAATGACGAAGGCGCTTTATCGTGTCCAGCCCAGCCTTTTGTCGGGTGTCACTGCGTATTCGCCTCGCTATCCTCAGCGCCATAACCATAAGAGGAATGCGCGCTTGAGCCGACATCACCCCCTCGTTGTATTTTTCCTGCTATGCCTCGCCGGCTGTTCATCCCCTGGCGCCTTTCTCGATACCAATGACGGCCCGCTGTTCACGCCCCATGCGCTAAGCGCCGACGACCACGCTGTGGTCTATCTGTACCGCCCGCAAAGCGACTGGGCTGATCAGGAGTTGGAAGCCCCCGGTCTGTTCCTCAATAAAAAATTGGTCGGCAGCCTGCCCAGCAATAGCTACCTGGTGCTGGATCTGGAGGTGGCCAGTTACCCGCTGGAAATGCGCCGCCCGCTGTTCGGTTCGTTCTGGACCGCGCTGGCCGATGGCATGCTGGATTTCAACCGCATCGCCGGCTTTAACCTCGATGTAGGGGCCGGCGCCACGTACTACCTGCGCTATGACGAACTCAATCCGCCGCCGCTGGCCGAAGGCACGGCTACCCTCGGCGATGGTCCGCTGCAGTTGGTGCCCGCCAGCCTGGCGGAAAAAGAGATCAGCGCCACCCATGAGTTTCAGCCACCGCTACGCTTTGCCGCCGATGGCCAGCGCGTGCAGGAACCGGGGTTCTGGGGCGCTTTGGGGCTGTAAGGGCGGTTTGCGCAGGTAGTACTAGCCTATTACCTGCCCGGTGAGCGGCACGGCAATACTTCGCCGTGCACTTACCTATCTGCCAGGAGAAACCCCGATGGCCGCGAAAAAAATCCTCATGCTGGTTGGCGATTACGTTGAAGACTACGAAGTGATGGTGCCGTTTCAGGCCCTGCAGATGGTCGGCCATACCGTTCACGCCGTATGCCCGGACAAAACCGCCGGGCAAAGCGTGCGCACCGCCATTCATGACTTTGAAGGTGACCAAACCTATAGCGAAAAGCCTGGGCATAACTTCGGCCTGAATTTCGATTTCGCCAAGGTCAAGGCCAAGGATTACGACGGCCTGGTGGTGCCCGGCGGTCGTTCCCCCGAGTACCTGCGCCTGAATAAAAAGGTGTTGGATTTGGTAAAGGCGTTCGACAAAGCCGGTAAACCCATTGCCGCGGTCTGCCATGGCGCGCAATTGCTGGCGGCGGCTGGCATTCTTAAAGGCCGTGAGTGCAGCGCTTACCCAGCCTGCGGGCCAGAAGTGAAACTGGCCGGCGGCACCTATGTGGACATCGCTGTGGACCACGCCCATATCGAAGGCAATTTGGTCACCGCCCCGGCTTGGCCGGCGCACCCTAACTGGTTGGCCGGTTTTCTGCTGCTGTTGGGCACCACCATCACCTTGTAAGCTGCCGGCCTGTTTTGCCGCTGTGGAGACCCGCCGGGGTCTTCACATAAAGAGGAGCGCGTTATGTGCGAGCTGTACGTTAAGGCCGACCCCATTCTCTACGAGTCGCGCTCGCGCTCGCTGCGCATCTGTGGCGTGGTGACCACGCTGCGCCTGGAAAACCAGTTCTGGGACATTCTCTCGGAGATTGCGGCGGTCGATGGCATGACCACTAACCAACTGATCAGCAAACTCTACGAAGAGGTGATGGATTACCGCGGTGAAGTGGTGAACTTCGCTTCGTTTCTGCGCGTAAGTTGCTGCCGGTATCTGGCGCAACCAAAAGACAAACAGGCGCCGCTGAGCTTGGTGGCCAGTCGTTCGCAGTTGTAAGGGTTGTAACGGCGGGGCAGGGGACTTGCGGAAATCTATGTACTACCTGGTTAGTCTGTAAGTTTTTCTGCCCTTATCTTGTAAGACAAGACTTACATGAAGGCGTCCTGGCTTACGTTTGTAGGACAATCACCAGTACAAGGTCACTACGGTGGGGGCGGCTTCTGAGCCTTTGATGTCGCTTGATGTGTTGCTTTGGAGGCGCGATTCCGAACGCACGCCGTTGCTTTCACGGTCAACGCGGAAGCTGTTGATACCGTCGCAGTTGTGGTTTTCCACACGGAAGGTGGTGGCGTTGGAAGCGCTGCCGAATTCGCAGCTGGAGGTGATGGTGATGCCTACTGCCAAATTGCCAGAGGCTTGGCCCGCTTGGGCTTGAGTGCCCATCAGGGCGATTGCAGCGGCTGCTGCCAGGGAGATGAAACGAATATTGCTGTTCATACGAAACGCTCTTTGATGGTTCGGGTTGTCTGCCATCCGGCAGCAAATCGGTTACAACCATCCGTAGCGATCCGGGTTCCTAGTCCCGGGTAAAGTGCGCATGTTCCGTCATTTCCTTGGGAGGCGATCTTACGGACGCATATGTCAGGTTGCCACTACCGTTTGTAAGCCATTCGCCATAGTGTCGTGTATGACATTGTCCTTGTCGCAATTAACACATTTTTCTGACGTCAAAAAAATACCCGGCCTATAGCCGGGTATTTTTTAGCGCGTTTTGACTGCAGTTAAATTTCAACTGCCAGGCTATCGCTGATCTTCTTCTGCCAAATGGCTGGGCCGGTGATGTGTACCGACTCGCCTTTGGTATCCACTGCCACGGTAACCGGCATGTCCTTCACTTCGAACTCGTAGATGGCTTCCATCCCCAGTTCGGCAAAGGCCAGCACCTTGGACTTTTTGATCGCTTGGGCCACCAGATAAGCGGCGCCGCCAACGGCCATCAAGTACACGGCTTTGTTGTCCTTGATCGCTTCAATGGCAATTGGGCCGCGTTCGGACTTGCCGATCATGCCCAGCAGGCCGGTTTGCTCAAGGATCTGCCGGGTGAATTTGTCCATCCGCGTGGCGGTAGTCGGGCCGGCTGGGCCAACCACTTCCTCGCGTACCGGGTCAACCGGGCCCACGTAGTAGATAAAGCGGCCTTTAAGGTCGACCGGCAGGGTTTCGCCCTTGTTGAGCATTTCCACCATGCGCTTGTGCGCGGCGTCGCGGCCGGTGAGCATTTTGCCGTTGAGCAACACGGTTTCGCCTGGCTGCCAGCTCTGTACGTCTTCCGGGGTCAGGGTGTCGAGGTCGACGCGACGGGCCGATGGGCCGGCTTCCCAAACGATTTCCGGGTAGGCGTCCAAGGGTGGCGCTTCCAGCGACGCTGGGCCGCTACCGTCGAGCACAAAGTGGGCATGACGGGTGGCGGCGCAGTTGGGGATCATGCACACCGGCAGAGACGCGGCGTGGGTGGGGTAGTCCATGATCTTCACGTCGAGCACGGTGGTCAGACCACCCAGGCCCTGGGCGCCGATGCCCAGTTGGTTAACCTTCTCGAACAGCTCCAAGCGCATTTCTTCCAGCTTGTTCTGCGGGCCACGGGCTTTGAGCTCGTGAATGTCGATGGACTCCATCAACACTTCCTTGGCCATGACCGCGGCTTTCTCGGCGGTGCCGCCAATGCCGATGCCGAGCATGCCCGGTGGGCACCAGCCAGCGCCCATGGTTGGCACCGTCTTCAATACCCAGTCGACGATCGAGTCGGAGGGGTTGAGCATGGCCATCTTCGATTTGTTCTCGGAGCCGCCACCTTTGGCTGCTACGTCCACTTCCACAGTGTTGCCGGGAACGATGGAGTAGTGGATGACTGCCGGGGTGTTGTCTTTGGTGTTTTTCCGCGCGCCTGCCGGGTCGGCAAGGATGGATGCGCGCAAGACGTTTTCCGGCAGGTTGTAGGCGCGACGTACGCCTTCGTTGATCATGTCGTCCAGGCTCATGGTGGCGCCGTCCCAGCGCACGTCCATGCCCACGCGTACGAATACGGTGACGATGCCGGTGTCCTGGCAGATCGGCCGATGGCCGGTGGCGCACATGCGCGAGTTGATCAAAATCTGCGCAATGGAATCACGGGCCGCTGGCGATTCTTCGCGCAGGTAGGCCTCGTGCATCGCTTGGATAAAGTCCACGGGGTGGTAATAAGAAATGAACTGTAAAGCGTCGGCGACGCTCTGTATCAGGTCGTCTTGCTTGATCACGGTCATGCAGCGCGCTCCTCTATAAACACGGGAACATCTAAGCGCGCAGGGCTAATGCCCAGCAGGCTCGGTAAGGCAAAAAAGGCGCGGCAGTATAACGCGCACGGTGTCGTTGGCCCACCCGCTGACGATAGACCTTGGTCGATTAACGCACGCACTGGCGTACTAGGTTTTTCGCCGTCACCTAGGTACAGTGACGGCACGATGCCAGTACGGGACGGAGCCCATGAGCAGCGCTAAACCAAAGGGTACACAGAAAGCCCTACAGAGCCTGCTGCTGAAGCGTTTCGGCATGGCGGCGGGCACCTATGGCTTGGCGTTGCTGCTGTTTGTGCTACTGGTGATCAGTGGCCAATACGAGGCTGATCTGGCTACCGCGCTAGTCACTGCTGCCCTCATTGTTATCAGCCAGTTGATGTTTTTCGCCATTTTTATCAGTGGCGCCAACCTGCGTTTCGACGACCCGAGCCTTACCGAGGCGCAGGTGCTGGTTGGCCTGGGCATGCACACCTATCTGCTTTATCACCTCGACAGCGCGCGCGGCACCATGCTGGTGCTGTATCTGTTGATTCTGCTGTTCGGCGTATTCCAACTGGCGCCGCGGGTATTTGCCCGCTGCGCCGCCTTTGCCTTTCTTGGCTTTGCCAGCATTACCCTGTGGGACGGCTTCCAGATGCGCTTGGCCGATCCTGGGTTGGCTGCGTTGCAGGTTGGGGTGTTGCTGGTGATGTTGGTCTGGCTCAGCCTGTTTGCCGGTTATGTGCAGGCGCTGCGCCAACGTATGCGCCAACGCCGCTTCGCCCTGCAGGCGCACCAAGACACCCTGCGCGGCATGATGCGCCAGCTTGAAGACCTGGTGGCCACCGACGAACTCACCGGGCTGTTTAACCGCCGTCACTTTCTGCGCCTGGCCGCTCGCGAGCTGGCCAGTCTGCGCCCGGATATGCAGCACGGCCTGGCCTTGATTGACCTCGACCATTTCAAACGCATCAACGACCAACATGGCCACGCCAGCGGCGACCGCGTGCTGCAAACCTTCGCCACCGTCGCCCAGGCCTGCCTGCGCGATGGTGATGTGCTGGCTCGCTACGGCGGCGAAGAGTTCGTGCTGCTGTTGCCCAACACCGATGCCGATCAGCTCACTGCCTGCTGTGAACGGCTGCGTGAGGCGTTCTACCACGCCGAGCCGGTGGGCTTGAAAGTGGATAGCATCAGCCTCTCCGCCGGCATGACCCTACTGGTTACCGGCGATGACCTCGACGAAGCGCTGCACCGTGCCGACCAAGCGCTGTACCGGGCCAAACACAGCGGGCGCAATTGCTGCCATGCGGCCTGGGAGAACAGCGGTGCCTGAGCTGCGCGTGGCCGGTCAGGCGTTTGCGGTAAACCCTGGAACCAACCTGCTTGATGCGCTGCTGAGCGCCGGTGTTGCCGTGCCCTACAGCTGCCGGGCCGGCAGTTGTCACGCCTGTATGGTGCGGTGCGTAACTGGTGAACCGCTGGATGGCAAGCCCGAAGCGCTGGCAGAAAAACAACGCGAGCAGGGTTGGCGTCTAGCCTGCCAATGCCGGATGGTGGATGACCTGGGTGTGGAAGTGTTCGACCCGGTTCGTGATGGCCTGGCGGCGGCTATCGCCAGCGTCGATTGGCCCAGCCCCAACGTGTTACGTCTGCGCTTGACGCCAGAGCGAGCACTGCGTTATCGCGCCGGCCAGCACCTGTTGTTATGGACGGCCGAGGGCATTGCCCGACCCTATTCGTTGGCCAGCTTGGATGGCGAAGATCCGTGGCTGGAGTTTCATATCGACTGTCGCCATAGCGGCGCCTTTAGTGATGCCGCCCGCCAGTTTAAAAGCACTGAGGCCTTGCGCCTGGGTGAGCTGCGTGGCGGTGCCTTGCATTACGACCTCGACTGGCAGCAACGGCCATTAATCCTGATGGCCGCCGGCACCGGGCTGGCGCCGCTGTATGGCGTGTTGCGCGAGGCGTTGCGCCAGGATCATCAGGGCAATATCCGTCTGCTGCATGTCGCTGCCCATAGCAGCGAACACTATCTGGCAGCCGAATTACAGGCCCTGGAGGTCAGCCACCCGCAGCTACAAGTGCAGTTGGTGGAGGCGGCCGAGTTGCCTGCCGCTTTGGCCGAACTACGCCTTGTTTCACGGCAAACCATCGCCTTACTCTGCGGCGGGCCGGCGAGTATTGAAACCTTCTCGCGCCGGCTCTACCTGGCAGGTCTGCCGCGCAATCAAATGTTCGCCGACCTGTTCTTGCCGCACGCCTGACTCACCTGCTGAGCGAGCGTTTCTGTATCCCGAGGATGGTTATGAGCGAACACGTACTGGTCGAGCGCGAAGAGGGCTTGCTAACCCTGCGCCTGCACCGCCTGGATAAAAAGAACGCGCTCACCCGCGCCATGTACAGCCGTATGGCCGAGGTGCTGGAGCAGGCCGATAACGACCCCAGCGTGCGCGTGGTGCTGATCACCGGCGGCGACGAATGCTTTACCAGCGGCAACGATATCGCCGACTTCCTGCAAGAGCCGCCCACCGGCATGGACAGCCCGGTGTTCTTTTTTATGCGCGCGCTGTTCGAAATGAAAAAGCCCGTGGTCGCCGCCGTTGCCGGCTCGGCCGTGGGCATTGGCACCACGTTGTTACTGCATTGCGACCTGGTTTACGTCGCCCACGATGCCAAATTGAAGATGCCGTTTGTGGCCCTGGGCTTATGCCCGGAGTACGGCTCTAGCCAAATCCTGCCGCAGATGCTCGGCCACGCCAAAGCCGCAGAGCTGTTGCTGCTGGGCGAGACGTTTAGTGGCGAGCAGGCGGCTGCCTGGGGCATTGCCAATCAAGCACTGGAAAGTGGTGCAGCGACCTTGGCCAAAGCCAAAGAAATGGCCAAACGCTTCCTGCACCTACCACCCAAGGCGATAGCCGATAGCAAAGAATTGATGCGTGGACCGGGGCGCGAACAGTTGAGGAAAGTGATCGCCGAGGAGGGCGCGTTATTCAACCAGCGGCTTCGCTCGCCGGAAGCGATTGAAGCCTTGTCCGCCTTTATGCAGCGGCGTAAGCCGGATTTTTCCAAATTCGCCTGACTGCACGGGGAACGTAGGGTGTGCTGTGCGCACCAAAGCGATTAACGCGAGATCGCTTGGTGCGCGCAGCACACCCTACGCAAGCGCGTTATACCTGTGGCTCACCGACGTGCAGGATCTTCATTGAGTTGGTCCCGCCCGTAGTGTGGTAGCTGTCGCCCTTGGTCAGAATCACCCAATCGCCAGCCTGTACCACGCCGCGTTTCACCAGCTCTTCAATCGCCGCTTCACTGACTTTGTTCGCTGGCAACGCTGCCGGGTCGAACGGTACGGTGTATACGCCACGGAACAAGGCCACCCGGGCCTGGGTTTCGCGGTGTGGGGAGAAGGCGAAAATCGGCACCTGCGAGCGTAGACGCGACATGATCAGCGGGCTATAGCCGCTCTCGGTGAGGGCGATGATGGCTTTCACACCGGGGAAGTGGTTGGCGGTGTACATGGCCGCCAGGGCCACGCTTTCATCGCAACGTTCAAAGGTGTGGCCCAAGCGATGGCTGGAGCGTTTGTTGGTTGGGTGTTTTTCCGCACCCAGGCACACGCGGGCCATGGCCTTGACCGCTTCGATGGGGTACAGGCCGGCGGCGCTTTCGGCTGAGAGCATCACCGCATCGGTGAAGTCCAGGGCGGCGTTGGCCACATCGGATACTTCGGCGCGTGTCGGCATTGGGCTGCTGATCATCGACTCCATCATCTGCGTGGCGGTAATTACCGCTTTGTTCAGACGGCGGGCGTGCAGGATGATTTTTTTCTGAATGCCGACCAGTTCGGCATCGCCGATTTCTACGCCGAGGTCGCCACGGGCAACCATCACTGCGTCACTGGCGCGGATCAGGCCGTCGAGGGTTTCATCGTCGGCTACCGCTTCGGCGCGTTCGATTTTTGCCACCAGCCAGGCAGTACCGCCGGCTTCGTCGCGCAGACGGCGGGCCAGTTCCATATCCGCCGCATCGCGGGGGAAGGAAACGGCCAGGTAGTCCAGCTCCATTTCCGCCGCCAGTTTGATATCGGCTTTGTCTTTGGCGGTCAACGCTGGAGCGGTTAGGCCGCCACCGCGACGGTTGATGCCTTTGTGGTCTGACAACGGACCGCCGATAAGCACACGGCATTGCAGTTCGTCAGCGCTGGTGGATTCCACCAGCATCACCACGCGACCGTCGTCGAGCAGCAGCTCGTCACCGGTTTTGCAGTCTTTGATCAGGTCCGGGTAGTCGATACCCACTACTTCCTGGGTGCCGGCATCACGCGGATGGGTGACGGAGAAGCGGAAGCTGTCGCCTTCTTTCAGTTCGATGCGTTTGTCAGCGAATTTGGCGATACGGATTTTCGGACCTTGCAGGTCGCCCAGCAGGGCCACGAAGCGACCGTGCTTGGCAGCAATTTCGCGGACCAGGTTGGCGCGCGCCTTGTGTTCGTCGGGGGTGCCGTGGGAGAAGTTCAGGCGGCATACATCGACGCCGGCGAGAATCAGTTGTTCCAGCACTTCAGGAGAGTTGCTGGCTGGACCAAGGGTGGCGACGATTTTTGTGCGGCGAAAGGTCATGCGAAAAGACTCCAAAGGGCGAGCAGAAGCCGAGGCTACTATGCTGCGCGGCTGTAGTCATTGTTCCGCTGCACTACTTATTCGCCCGCCCATTAGCGTTGGCTACATATCGGCAAGCCGTGGGCATCAGGGTGTGGTTTGGTTGAGCGCGGTATCCAAATGGCGCGCGGCTTTTTCCTGTAGCTCGCTGTTGGGGTATTGGGCGAGCAGTTGGCGCAGGTACTCGATGGCTTTGTCGCGGCTGGGGTGCGGGTTGTCCGGGGCCAGGTACATCAACGCCACTTGGTAAAGCGCTTCTTCTTTGATTGAGGCCTCCACGCCTGGGTCTTTTAGGGCGACGCGATAGAGCTCTTCGGCTTCGGCCACGCGGTCCTTTAATACGGCACGGCGCGACAACAAGGTCATGTCCGGGTCGAGGCTGGCCGCGTTGAGGTCGAGGTTTTGGCTGGGCTTCCAGTTAGCCAACAACTCCCGGGCCGTTTGCTTTAACGGCTCGTTGGCGCGCTGATTGATCAGTAGGATGCGTTGTTCACTGCGGGCGGCGGCACGGGTCTGGCCGAACTCGTTGTGCACTTTATAAAAGGTGTTGAGCGCTTTGGTGTCGTCGCGCTGATCGTTAAAGCGGCTCATATAAATAAGGCCGATCTGGTACAGGGAAATGGCCCGCACTTCATCGCTGAGTTTGTGATCTTGATAGCCCTGCAGATAGGTGTTTTCCGCCGTGGCGCTGGTGCCGTCCCGAATGGCCATGGCGCTGTAGGTCAGCAGGTCGCCTTCATCCTCGATAGCGGCGAGCATGCGGTTGTTTTTGGTTTCCTTGGATTCGGCCACCCCTTGGGTGGTGACCTGGGCGATAAACAGCGGTGTGGTGGGTGCGCAGGCAGCGAGCAAAACGCAGGTGAATAGCGGCAGCAGTGGGCGTATGGGCATGGGCATTCCTTGTTCTTATTGGTTTTTTGCCAGGGTGCTGCGAGCGGGCCTGGTCAGTCTAGCCACCGGGCGGCGCGGGACCAAGGGCGCTGGCACAGTTCCAATCGGAGGATATGCTCACATTGCATCTGCAGTTTTTTCAGCGACTGTCGATACACTCCACATTGGAGGATATGCCTATGCGAATTTTGCTGATTTTGGTGGGGGCGCTCAGTGCTGTGGGCTGCAGCAGTGCGTCGATGGATTACCACTTGGACAAAGCCTACGAGCGGTACAACGCCGGTGATTGCGACACGGCGATTCTGGAGTTGTCTCAGGCCGAGCGCAAAAGCCGCTCACGCAGTTACGTGCAGCCGGAAATCTCCCTGCTGCGCGGCCAATGCCTGGAGCGCGAGAACCTTTACGTGGATGCCGCACAAACCTATCAATTCATCATTTCCCGCTACCCGATGAGCGAATACGCCTACCGCGCTCGCGCCCGCTTAGACACTCTGGAGCAACTGGGCCACAAGCCCAACCCGCCGGCCAAGGTGTCCGCTGCGCCACTCTAGTTGCGGTGATGGCACTGTGTATTGGCAAGTCCTGAGCATTTAGCGAAGATAAACGCGCCCGGCCAACCGCCGGGCGTTGTTGTTTATTCAAGGAGGAAGTTTATGCGTACTGCACTGGCATTCGCGCTGTTGCTGCTGCCAGGTTTGGCTTCAGCAGAGATTTACAAATGGGTGGATGCCCAAGGCAAGGTGCACTTCGACCAGCGTCCCGTAGCCGGCGCGAAGCAGGTAGAGGTCAAGCCGCAAGTGATCGAAAGCGACGAGGCCACCCGCCAGCGTCAGGAACGTGCCGATAGCTTTTACAAAGCGCGCCGCGATGAACAGCAACAGGCCGAGCAGCGGGCCAGCCAGCAACAAGCGCAAGTCACTGAACGCTGTGGAAAGTTGCGCAAGGAACTGGGCAAGATTGCGCCGGGTGTGCCGTATTACTCGGTCGACAGTAAAGGTGAGCGGCGTTACTACAGCGACCAAGAGTTGGACGCCGCTCGTCGCCAACTCAGCCAGCAAATTGCCCGCGAGTGTCAGTGAGGCTGGCTCAGCGGCTTTGCAGAGGCCATACTCAGTGCCCTCCCGTAGCGATGTGCCAGCATGCGAAGTGAACGCCGAATCGATCGACATCAGCTGCCGTCTTACCTGAATGTCTTTAACCGCATCACCGACAAGCCCATGGGCCATATTGGCAACGTGTCGCTGGACGGCATGATGCTGATTAGTGAATTGCCGATGCTGGTGGGCGCGCGTTTTGAAATGTGCCTGAAAATTCCGGGGCCCAACGGCCAGCGCATCATCAACTTTTCCGCCACCTGCCAATGGTGCCGTGAAGATGTCACCCCTGGGGGTTGGGACTCCGGCTTCTCGCTGGTGGCACCGCCGGTTGAATACGTCGAAATGGTCGACGCACTGCGCCAGTACTTCACCTTCCAGACCCTCACCACGCAGGTTTAACCCCGCTCCTGCGCTGTAGGGTGTGCTGTGCGCACCATTGCGTACTTCGCTGTAACGCTGGTGCGCGCAGCACAGCCTACGGGTCTTAGAACACCCCGGCCTTTTTCCAAGCCAAATACCGCTCCACCAACTCTGGCCCCAACTGGCTCGGCCGTGCATCCAGCACCGGTACGCCGTGGGCGCTCAAGCGTTCATGCAAGCCGTTGCGGGCGTTGAGGTAGTCAACCGTGCCGCAGTAGGCCAAGGCTTCTTCGTAGTTTTGCACCGGCGCTTGGCGCAGGCTGTCGAGCACTTCTTCGCGCAGGCTGGTGAGCAGTACGCGGTGCTGACGGCCCAGCCGTTTCACCGCTGCCAACAGTTCTTCATCGTCTTCGTCGCGCAGGTTGCTGACGATCACCACCAGTGCTCGGCGGCGCTGGCGGGCCATCAGGCCGTCGATGGCGGCGGCGTAGTCAGCGGGGCGCTGGCTGCTTTTCAGGTCGTAGACGGCATTGAGCAATACATTCAAATGCGCCTGGCCTTTGACCGGCGCAAGAAAGCGCGGCTGGTCGCCAGCAAAAGTCGCCAGGCCCACCGCGTCGCCTTGGCGCAGCGCCACATAACTCAGTAGCAGGCAGGCGTTAAGGGCGTGATCGAAGTGCGAGAGGTCGCCGTCCTGGCTGCGCATGCGCCGGCCACAGTCGAGCAGAAAGATAATTTGCTGGTCACGCTCGTCCTGGTATTCGCGGGCAATCGGCGTGCGTTTGCGTGCGGTGGCTTTCCAGTCGATTTGGCGCAGGGTGTCGCCGTCACGGAATTCACGCAGTTGCTGGAATTCCTGGCCCAGGCCGCGCCGTTGTTGCTGACGTACGCCAAGCTGGCCGAGCCAGTCGTCGACGCCTTTGAGGCTGGCGTCGTACAGGCGGGCGAAGTCCGGATAGACGCGGGTCGCGCCCGGTAATTCCAGATAGCGGCGGCCTTGCCACAGACGCAGCGGGCTGGGGATGCCCAGTTCACAGCGGGCAAAGCTGAAATGGCCGCGTACCAACGGCCGAACCCGGTAGCTGAACTGCGTTTGTTCGCCCGGCCGTAATTCGATGCGCTGGGGCAAAAAGTCGACGTCCATGCCCGCCGGCACATGGTCGAACACGTCTAGTTGCTGGCGATGCTTAAAGCTGTGTTGCGCCACTAGCTGCACTTCGCCCCAACGGCCCAAGGACAGATTGCCTGGCAAGCTGCGCGTCAGCTGTGGCGAAGGCAATTGCCGCAGCCACAACACATCCAAACCGCTAACCACCACCAGCGCCACCAACGCCGCCCACCATAAGGTGTGCAGCGCTTGCGGCACGCGCATATCCAGCGCCTGCAAAATACCCAGCACAATGGCCAGGCTCAGCAAGGCACCGCTTAGCAGCAACAGCAGGCGTGATGGCTTCATACGGCAGTCTTCATAGACGCGGCGCTGCCACCTGATCAAGCAGCTGTTGCAGCACTTGGTCGACCGACAAGCCTTCAATATCCAGCTCCGGCGACAAGCGCACACGGTGGCGCAATACGGCCAGGGCGCAGCTCTTAATGTCGTCCGGGGTCACGAAGTCGCCGCCGCGCAGCAGGGCGCGGGCACGGCCGCCGCGGACCAGGGCGATGGAGGCGCGTGGGCCGGCACCAATGGCCAAACCTGGCCAACTGCGGGTGGTACGCGCCAGGCGTACGGCGTAGTCGAGCACTTGCTCATCCAGAGCCAATTCGCTGGCGATTTTCTGCAGGGCCAGTACATCTTTGGCTTGCAGCAAGGGGCGCAATGGCACCACGTCGAGCATATCGGCACGCGACGAGCGACTGACCTGGCGGACCATGCTCAGCTCTTCATCGAGCTGCGGATAGTCCATGCGCAGCTTGAGCATAAAGCGATCAAGCTCAGCTTCCGGCAGCGGGTAGGTGCCTTCCTGCTCAATCGGGTTTTGCGTGGCCAGCACCATAAATGGCTGGGCCACCGGTAGGGCACGACCTTCCAGGGTGACCTGACGCTCTTGCATCACTTCCAGCAGTGCGGCCTGGGTTTTCGCTGGGGCGCGGTTGATCTCGTCCGCCAGCAGCAGGTTGGTAAACACCGGGCCTTTGCGCAGCTTGAACTGCTCGGACTGCAGGTCGTACACGGCGTGGCCGGTAACGTCACTTGGCATCAAATCCGGGGTGAACTGAATACGCGCGAACTCGCCGCCAAAGCAGCGGGCCAGGGCACGCACCAGCAAGGTTTTGCCCAGGCCGGGTACGCCTTCAAGCAGCACGTGGCCGCCTGCTAATAAAGCAGTGAGCACGTCGTCGATCACCGCGGTCTGGCCGATCAGGGCTTTTTGCAGTTCCTGGCGCAGCGCCTGGGCCAGTTGGCTGGCACGTTGGCGCTGGGTGTTAACCGGTGCCGGTGCAGGAGCCGCGGTCGGAGTGTGCGCAGGTACGGGGGCCGGTGTGGGCTCCAGGGCTTGCGGGTCCAGTTCCAGCTCGGTGGGTTGATTGTCCGGTTGGGTGCCGGGCTGATCGGGCGTCTGTTCGCTCATAGGGCATTCCTGAGGGTTTGCAGGTGGGCGACCTGGCGGGTGAATTCGGAGGCGGAAAGCCGCTGTTTGGGCAACGGCCGCATGGCTTGGCTAATGGCACTGCTGGGTAAGCGACTGAGGCGGCCGAGGATTTGCCATTGCGCGGCAACGTCCAGGGTTTCAAAGCCGGGGTGGCGACGACGGGCCTGGCGGCGGATATCCCGTTGCAGGCCTTGCAGCAAACTGTGCTCGCCACTGGTGCGGCGCAGGAAGTCGGCGCTACCGCGCAAATGTTCCTGCAACTGCCGGCGCGCCAGGCTGGCCGGGGCCAGCAGCGGCCCTTGGCGACGGCCATTAGCCCACAGCACCAAGGCAATCAGCAGCGCCAACGCGGCCAGGGCTTCGGGGAAGTTGCGCAGCAGCAGGCTGAGCAAGTCGTCGTTGTCGGCGCGGTAAACCAGGGTGACCTTGCTGTCTTGGGTCAGGTACCAAAGCAACCACGCATTGTCATAACTGGCGATACCGTCGTTCTGCCAAATCCAGCTATCGGTCACCACGGTAACCAGGCCATCGCCATAGGTGAGTTGCAACATATGGGTGGCGTCGGCGCTGTTGGCCCAGGCCTGGGCCTGATTTTTTGCATCGAACAGGTGGTAGTCGGTATCGAAGTTGACGTAGGCCGGCGCTTCTTCGTTTTCCAGGTACAACTTGGTCAGGCTTGGATAACGGTCGGTTGCTTCTACGTCGTCTTGCTCTTCAGGCTCGGGTGCTGTGTCGCGGTCGGCGGGCACTTGCTCTTCGCTGGCCTCGTCGCTCTGTTCTTCACGCTGTTCAGCGTCTTCGGTTTCGCTCTCGTCTTCAGTGTCAGCCTCGGTGCCTTTATCGAGGTCTTCGGTGAGCAACTGATGGATTTCCAGGCGGTCGAGGAGCAAGTCGTCGCTCTTGCCTTTTTCCTCGTCCCACAACGATTCGGCCACCACCAACAGGTGACCGCCTTTGGCGGTCCAGGCCAACAGGCGTTCGGTCTGGCGTGGGGTCATTTTTTCCCGGCTGCCGAGCAGCAACAGGGTGTTGCCCTGGCTTGGCAGGGCGCTCAGCGTGTCCCAGGTATCGGTGCGCTGCACGCTGATTTGCCGGGCTTGCAGAAAGCTTTCGGCGGCCATGTAGGGGTTGGCGTCAACCTCCGGCGATGCACCGTGTTTGACTTCTTCTTGATAGGGCGTGAGCTGGCTCATCACGTAAATGGCGGCCAAGCCCAGTAACAACACGATCACCGCCCCGAGGGCGAATGTAGCGCGCCGGCTCATACCTGCGCTCCCGTTTGGAACAGGCGCCGCCAGCCTTCACAGAGGCCGCGCTTGAGGTTGTCCGGCGGGTTCTGATGGCCATAGGCAAGGTTTTGCCAGTGACGGGTCAGCACCTGGGTAAAGCGGCTGAGGTCGCCGTGTTCCAAGTTGTTGACCAATTGCTGCACTTCACCTTCGGTATGCGAGCCTTTAAGCGGCAAATGGAAGTCGTGCAGCAAGCGGCTGAGCAGGGCGCGGTAGAGCAGGCCGAGGGCTTCGCGCGGCTGTTCGCTCCATAGCCGTTCGACGGCACTGGCAACATCGTCGGGCAGGCTTTCCGGCGCCACATCAAGGCCGAAAAGCATGCTCGGCACTTCGCGCTTTTGCCGCTTGGGCAACGACAGGCGCACGCTGAAAATGCGCAGCCACTCGCGGTAACGCCAGACCAACAGCACCAGCAGAATAATCAGAGCGCCCCACAGCAGCACTTCCACCACACTGGCG
>NZ_JBBNAH010000698.1:0-2365 GCF_037994325.1 Pseudomonas sp. | reverse complement strand
GTACAGGCGGGTCAGGATCGCCATCTTTCCCTCAATATCCTTGAGGTTGTCGAGCCAGGCGCCGAACTCGGGTGTCTGGGTGAGTACGTTGATCATAGTCTCGCTTGTAGCCTGCTGGCTACTTTGCATTTTGGAACCCAAACTATGACCCGATAAAAAAGACCTCACAGCCAGCTACCGCCCGCAGGCTTGTAGGCTGCGGGGCGGCGGGGTGAACGACGGTTAGAAGCACGCAGAAGTTAGTGCAGGCCAGGAGCGAAATCAGCCTGCCCGTAGTGGCATTGCGCTCAACTTTATTGAACCGAAGCGGCGTGCGGGGGGTCCAGTCCTCGTGTGTCGCTATTTCAAGTCTTTGATTTCAAGCGATTTATAGTCATTCGATGCGGTTGGTTGGCGCCCGCTGGCCAGGTTTTTACCGTATTTGAAGGGAGTCGCAACATGTTTAAAACCTGGAGCAAGGTGGTCGTCGGTGCGGTGTTCAGCGCCGCGGTTTTGGCCTTGCTGGTCCATTGGATCACCCCTGCCGTTCTCGTTCAGCACCGCGAAGATTTGCTGTTTTATCTGCAGGCGCATTTGCTCTTGGTGGCGGCGTCGATGCTGGCGGCGTTGCTAGTCGGCGTGCCGGCTGGCGTGCTGCTTAGCCGCCCCGGTGTTGAGCAGCGCGCTGAGCGTTTTATGCAGGTGTTTAACGTGGCCAATACGGTGCCGCCGCTGGCGGTGTTGGCCATTGCCTTGGCGATTGTCGGCATCGGTAATGGGCCGGCGATTCTGGCGTTGTTTCTCGCCTCGTTGCTGCCGATTGTGCGCAACACCTATGAAGGCCTGCGCGCGGTGCCCGCTTCGTTGAAGGAGGCGGCCACCGGCATTGGTATGACGCCCAAGCAAGTGCTGTGGCAGGTGGAGTTGCCCAATGCCGTGCCGATTATTGTCGGCGGCGTGCGGGTGGCGTTGGCGCTGAACGTCGGCACCGCGCCGTTGGCGTTTCTGATCGGCGCGAACAGTTTGGGCAGCCTGATTTTTCCGGCCATCGCCCTGGAAAACCAACCGTTGCTGATCCTCGGCGCGGCCACCACGGCCTTGCTGGCGTTGTTGCTCGATGGCGCTGTGGCGTTGGCCAGCCGCCTGTGGTTTGAGCGGGGGCTGGTGCATTGAGCCGGCCGCTAAGCAAAGGAGTTTTGATGAAGACGTTTTCCCTTCCCCTGGTGTTGCTCGGTCTGTTGTTGACTGGCGTGGCACAGGCCGAACCGGGCCCGATCCGCATTGGTGCCAAGGTGTTTACCGAGCAGGCGATTTTGGCCGAGCTGACCGCCAAGTACCTGCAAAGCCACGGCTACCAACCGACCATCACCGGCAACCTGGGCAGCACCATTGCCTTTAATGCGGTAAAGACTGGGCAACTGGACCTGACCTGGGAATACACCGGCACCTCGTTGGTGGCCTACAACCACATTACCGAGCGCCTGGATAAAGACGCCGCGTATCAGCGCGTAAAAGCCTTGGACGCCAAGTCCGGTCTGGTGTGGTTGGCGCCGACCAACTTCAACAACACTTACGCCCTGGCATTGCCGGAAAAGGTTGCCGAGGCCCATCCCGATGTACGCAGCATCAGTGACCTCGCCGGCCTGCTGAAAAGCGAGCAGGAGGACGATCACCTGTTGGCGCTGGATATCGAATTCGCCAACCGCTCTGACGGCTTGGCCGGTTTGGTCAAAGAGTACGGCCTGCAGTTTTCCCGCGACGAAGTGCGGCAGATGGACCCCGGTTTGGTCTACACCGCCTTGCGTAACGATCAGGTATTTGTCGGCCTGGTGTACACCACCGATGGCCGCCTGGACTCTTTCAAGCTGCGCCTGCTTAAGGACGACAAAGGCTACTTCCCGTTTTATACCGCCGCCCCCGTGGCCAACGCCGAGTACATCAAGGCACATCCAGAGCTTGAAGCATTGCTCAAGCCCCTGGCCGACAGCCTGGACGACGCCACCATGCGCGGCCTGAACGCCCGTGTGGACGTTGAACGGCAAACACCCGCTGCCGTTGCCGAGGCATTTTTGCGCGAACGCCAGCTGATCAAAGGAGGGCAGTGATATGGACTTTATGACGGCCTTTACCCATATCGACTGGAGCCAGGTGCTGCACCTGACTGGCGAGCATATCGCCCTGGTGGGCGTGGCGGTGGTGTTGGCGATTGTCGTGGGTGTGCCGCTGGGCGTGTTGATGACGCGCTTTCCGCAGGTGGCCGGCCCGTTGCAGGCGAGTGCCACAGTGGTGCTGACCATTCCTTCGATTGCCCTGTTTGGCCTGCTGCTGCCGTTTTATTCCACCTTCGGCCAAGGCTTGGGCCCGCTGCCGGCGGTGACAGCGGCGT
>NZ_JBBNAH010000697.1:0-3536 GCF_037994325.1 Pseudomonas sp. | reverse complement strand
TGCCAACGTAGGGTGTGCTGCGCGCACCAAGCGATCTACTGGTAAACGAAACGTGTGCACACCCTACAACGCCTTGCGCCCGGCCATATGCCGCAAGTAGCCAATCAACTGCTGCAACTCCCCATCGCTCAACACCTGCGGGCTAAACCCCGGCATCTTGCCCTGCGGCCAACGCCGTAGGCTTTGTGGGTCACGGATATAGCGGCTTAGAAAGTCACCAGCAAAGTATTCGGTGGGGTTATGCGGCAGGTTCAAATCTGGCCCGAACTGCGCATCGCCCGCGCCATTAAGCCGATGGCAGGCCAGGCAGTTTTTCTGGAATTGGGCAAAGCCGGCCAGCACCTCGGCGTTAGCGTCTTTAGCCGGCAGCAGTGCGGGAAAACGTTCGGCCACCGAGGCCATACCGCGAATGGACACCACTTGAAACGGCCACTGCTCGGGGCCGATATGGTCGACCTGCGGCTCGGTCCACACCAGGTAAAACGGCCCAGCGCCGGATTTGTCCTTGGCCAGCTTGGGCCAGGGCTGGGTTGGGTCTTCAATCGCCAGCCACGCGCGGCTGCCTGTGCTTTGTAGCAGTGGTTCAGCCGGCAGCTCGGCCGCAAAACCGTCCAGCGCCACCATCTGTAGGTGATCGCTAGCTTTTACCCCCGTCAATAACGCCGCCACGGGAATGGCAAGAAAGCGCATGGGCCGCTTATAGGCGACGTCTTGAGCAATCTCGACGGTTTGCAGCTGAGGGTGCTGGAGTAATTCGGCGCTGGTTAGGGTGCGTGTGCCCGAGGGCAGGGTGAGGGTAAGGTCGGCGGCCAGACCTGGCAGGCTCAACAGCAGGAAAAAACCAGCAAACAGTGCGCGCATACAACCGCTCCCAAGGGTGATGCGCAACCCTACCACAGCGCTGCACTTGCTTTGGTAGGGGGGGCGATCCGCGTACGGTGCACGCACCTGTGCGATCTGCTGGGTGGCGCCTAGCACACCCTAGGTTTAACTGATCAGCCGGGAGAGGTTGGGAATAATCAACACCACAGTGGTGGCAAAGAGTATCCAGCCCGCTTGGCGGAATTTCGGTTGTTTAAGCATGGTGGTCAGCCTTTGTTCTTGTTGGCATGCGTGGCCTTTTCAGTGCCTGACAGGCCTTGGCTCAGTCAAAAATCGCTCCGGCAAAACCCGGCAGCGACGCCCTAGCGCTTTGAACGTTAGCTCTGTAGACGATAGGGGCCGGGTCACATGCGCCTTAGAAGACTTGGTTTCTAGCAGCGCCAGCCTTAAATCATGCAGTTATGCGCAAAGCCTGCAACCGCAAACAACCCCTATGCCAGACACCTTGCTGGCTAAGGTAATGCGTTGGCCCCCCAAGCGCCGTTCGTCTGAGCAGTGCGGTCAATGGCCCTGAGCATTTCGGTCATTGAGCCTGGGGCGTGCGGGGTTAAGGTGTAGCGGCATACAACAACAGGCCATTGCGCGGCTGCGCGCGGTGCCGATAGCCAGCCCTTCAGCAGAAGGCCAGAGGATGTCATGACCGAAGCATTTATTTTCGATGCGGTGCGTACCCCGCGCGGCAAGGGTAAAAAGGACGGCGCCTTGTATAGCGTCAAACCCGTCAACCTGATTGCCGGCCTGCTTACGGCGCTGCAGCAACGCAACGGGCTGGACACCAGCCAGGTCGATGACATTGTGCTGGGCTGCGTTACCCCGGTGGGCGACCAGGGCGCCGATATCGCTAAAACCGCGCCCATGGTGGCCAAGTGGGATGTCAGCGTGTCTGGCGTGCAGATCAACCGCTTCTGCGCCTCGGGCCTGGAGGCCATCAACCTCGGCGCGATGAAAGTGCGTTCCGGTTTTGAAGACCTGGTGGTGGTCGGCGGCGTTGAGTCGATGTCGCGGGTGCCCATGGGTTCCGACGGCGGTGCCTGGGTGATGGACCCGGAAACCAACCTGAGCACCAGCTTTGTGCCGCAAGGCATTGGCGCCGACCTGATCGCCACGCTGGAAGGCTTTAGCCGCACCGATGTCGACTCCTTTGCCCTGCGCTCGCAACAAAAAGCGGCGCGGGCCAGCGCCGATGGTTCGTTTAAAAAGTCGCTGATTCCGGTCACCGATCAAAACGGCATCGTACTGCTCGACCACGACGAATTTATCCGTGGCGAATCCACCCTTGAAGGCCTTGGCGCGCTCAAGCCGAGCTTTGAAATGATGGGCCAGATGGGCTTTGACGCCACCGCCATCCGCCAATACAGCCATGTCGAACGCATTAACCACGTGCACACGCCAGGCAATAGCTCGGGCATCGTGGATGGTGCCGCGGCCATGCTGATTGGCTCCGAAGCCAAGGGCAAAGAGCTGGGCCTCAAAGCCCGCGCGCGCATTGTCGCCACCGCCGTGACCAGCACCGACCCGACCATCATGCTCACCGGCCCGGCGCCGGCCACCCGCAAAGTGCTGGCCAAAGCCGGGCTCAGCGTCGGCGATATCGACCTGTTTGAAGTCAACGAAGCCTTCGCCTCGGTGGTGATGAAGTTTATGAAAGACATGGGCGTCAGCGAAGACAAGGTCAACGTCAACGGCGGCTCCATCGCCATGGGCCACCCGCTGGGCGCCACTGGCTGCGCGATTCTCGGCACGCTGCTTGATGAGCTGGAGAAACGTAATTTGCGCTACGGCCTGGCCACGCTCTGTGTGGGCGGCGGTATGGGCATCGCCACCATCATTGAACGCATCTAAGGAGCTTTCAGAAGCTACTGCGCTCGATCAGGCTGCGTTGCAAGTCGTTTCGGAATGCTCATTGGCTACAGCCAACTGCGCTTCCTCATCCGGCTTGCGCCTTGCCTACTCTTCGCTCGCTACGCTTCTGAACAGCTCCCCCACAATCGGGGTAGAAAAAGAAATGACTGACGCCATCCGTTATGAAAAAGGCCAGGACAATATCGTCGTCTTGACCATCGATATGCCCGGCCAAAGCGCCAACACCATGAACGCGGTTTATCGCGAAGCCATGGCCGAAATCGTCACCCGCCTGGAAGCCGAAAAAGCTGATATCGCCGGTGTGATCGTTACTTCGGCGAAGAAAACCTTCTTTGCCGGCGGCGACCTCAATGAGTTGGTGAAAGTTACCAAGGCCGATGCCAACAACTTCTACCAGATGATCCTCAACATCAAAGGCCAACTGCGCCGCCTGGAAACCCTTGGCAAGCCCGTGGTCGCCGCCATCAATGGCGCGGCGTTGGGCGGTGGCTGGGAAATCTGCCTGGCCTGTCATCACCGCATTGCGCTCGACAGCAGCAGCGTGCAACTCGGCCTGCCGGAAGTGACCCTGGGCCTGTTGCCCGGTGGCGGCGGCGTGGTGCGCATGGTGCGCCTGTTGGGCTTGGAAAAAGCCTTGCCGTACCTGGTTGAAGGCAAAAAAGTACGTCCGCAAGACGCGCTGAAAGCTGGCCTGATCCACGACATCGCCGCCGACCGCGATGAGATGCTGGCCAAGGCCCGTGCCTGGATTGCCGCCAACCCAACCGCCGTGCAGCCATGGGATGTAAAGG
>NZ_JBBNAH010000696.1:0-6675 GCF_037994325.1 Pseudomonas sp. | reverse complement strand
ACCCCCGCCAATCAGGCGCTTCAGGCATACGTCATCCAACGTATTTATCCATTTCCCCAGCCAGACAAGACTAGCTCCGTACCCCGGCGCACCACCGCGCCCACCCTTCAAAAGGTCCGAGGAGTTTTGTCATGACCGATACGCTGATCAAGGTCGACCTTAACCAGGCCGCCACCGAAAACGAGCAGATTCATAACCGCTGGCACCCGGATATTCCGATGGCCTGCTGGGTTAAGCCGGGCGACGATTTTATTCTGGAAACCTATGACTGGACCGCCGGTGCAATCAAGAACAACGACGATGCCAGCGATGTGCGCGATGTGGATTTGACCACCGTGCATTACCTCTCCGGCCCGGTGGGTGTGCACGGCGCCGAGCCGGGTGATTTGCTCGTGGTCGACCTGCTGGATATCGGTGCCAAGCCCGATTCGCTGTGGGGCTTTAACGGCTTTTTCTCCAAGCAGAACGGCGGTGGTTTTCTCACCGATTATTTTCCCGAGGCGCAAAAGTCGATCTGGGATTTCAAAGGTATGTTCACCAGCTCGCGGCATATTCCCGGGGTTAACTTCGCCGGCTTGATTCACCCCGGTTTAATCGGCTGCCTGCCCGACCACAAAATGCTCGCCGAATGGAACAAGCGCGAGCAGGAGCTGATCGACACCAACCCCACCCGCGTACCACCGCTGGCCAACGCACCGATGGCGCCCACCGCGCATATGGGCAAGCTTAAAGGCGATGCGCGCAACCAAGCAGCCATGACCGGCGCGCGCACCGTGCCGCCGCGTGAGCATGGCGGTAACTGCGATATCAAAGACCTGTCGCGCGGCTCGAAGATTTTCTTCCCGGTGTATGTCGACGGCGCAGGCCTGTCGGTGGGCGATTTGCACTTTAGCCAGGGCGACGGCGAAATCACCTTTTGCGGCGCCATCGAAATGGCTGGCTGGGTGCATATGAAGGTCGAGCTGATCAAAGGCGGCATGGCCAAGTACGGCATCAAGAACCCGATCTTCAAGCCCAGCCCGATTGTGCCGGCCTATAACAACTACCTGATCTTTGAAGGCATCTCGGTCGACGACAACGGCAAGCAGCATTACCTGGACGTCAACCTGGCCTATAAGCAGGCCTGCCTGAACGCCATCAACTACCTGACCAAGTTTGGTTACTCGCCCGCCCAGGGCTACTCGTTGCTTGGTTCTGCGCCGGTGCAGGGGCATATCAGTGGCGTGGTGGATATCCCTAACGCCTGCGCCACGTTGTGGTTGCCCACCGAGATTTTTGAATTCGATATCAACCCGAATGCTTCCGGCCCGACCAAGTACCTCGATGGCAGCATCGATTTACCCAAAGCGCCGGACAAATAAGTTTCGTCGCCTGGGCTACACCAGGGCTGGGCGGCGTTGGTGTGGCCCAGGTGATGGAACCTCGATAAGACGCTGTGGGAAACGTGCGGGCTGTACATCTCGCACGTCGTCTTGAAATTCTGGTTCCCCGCCTGCGCGGGGATGACGGAGGCTAAACGATGCCGATCTATGAATACGACTGCGCCGCGTGCGGCGACTTTACGATGCTGCGGCCCATGGCTGACCGCGATGAGCCTTGCCAATGCCCACGCTGTGATGGGGTAAGTCGGCGGGTGATTTTATCGGCTCCAGGCTTGTCGACCATGGCCGGCAGCCAACGCCGTGCCCATGCCGCCAATGAGCGTGCAGCCCATGCACCGCAAACCCTCGATGAATACAAACAGGCGCGCAAACACCCTGCCGGTTGCGGCTGTTGCAGCGCCAACAAACCTTTGGCGCCGACCAAAGCCAACCCCCACGCCATGAAAGGCAAACCGGCTGGGCGGCCGTGGATGATTAGTCATTGATCAGCCACTTATCAGGTAGTGGCGGTGGGCCGCCCCTACATGGCTGTGAGCGGCGTAAATTCGCCACCTCCAGCCAGAAAATCGCCACTGAAAGGCTCTAGAAAGGGCCTGTGGGTTAAGCTGGCGGCGGGTATGTGTCTTGCTAAGGTTAAGTAACGACTCATACCACCTATAAAAACAGCTGTTGGAACCCCTATGCCCAGAGCCTCCCACCACGAGCTACGCGGTGCCTTCCGCGCTTTGCTCGCGTCCAATGCGTGCTATCACACCGCTTCCGTCTTCGACCCCATGTCCGCGCGCATTGCCGGTGACTTGGGTTTTGAAGTGGGCATCCTCGGCGGCTCCGTCGCCTCCCTGCAGGTGCTGGCCGCGCCAGACTTCGCCCTGATCACCCTGAGCGAGTTTGTCGAGCAGGCCACCCGTATCGGCCGCGTCGCCAACTTGCCGGTGATTGCTGACGCCGACCACGGCTATGGCAACGCGCTCAACGTGATGCGCACGGTCATGGAATTGGAGCGTGCTGGCGTCGCCGCCCTGACCCTGGAAGACACCTTGCTGCCGGCGCAATTCGGCCGTAAGTCCACCGACCTGATTCCGGTGGAAGAAGGCGTCGGCAAAATTCGCGCAGCGCTGGAAGCGCGCGTGGATGCCGAGCTGGCGATCATTGCCCGCACCAATGCCGGCGTGTTGTCGGTTGATGAAGTGATCAGCCGCACCCAGGCTTATCAACGTGCTGGTGCCGATGGCATCTGCATGGTCGGCATCAGCGATTTCGAACACTTGGAAAAAATCGCCGAGCACCTCACCGTACCCATCATGCTGGTGACCTACGCCAACCCCTCGTTGGTCGACGATGCGCGCTTGGCCAGCCTGGGTGTACGCATTGTGGTCGACGGCCATGCTGCTTACTTCGCTGCGATCAAAGCCACCTACGATTGCCTGCGCGAGCAACGCCAGATCGTTGCCAGCGACCTCAGCGCGTCGGCCTTGTCGCACAAGTACACCCAGCCCGAGGACTACCTGGTGTGGGCCGAAGAGTTTATGGAAGTGAAGGAATAAACCCGACCGTTCGTACCGCTCCAGCTTGCTCGCGCTTGTAAAACAGCGCCCGCGCGCCCATATCTGTGTTTATCGCAACAGTGTGCGGGAGACAGATCATGGCCGGCGGTTGGGCAAGTGACGGAGCAGTACAAGAGCAGATCGACAGCAGCATCGAGGACGCCATCCAGCGCGCCCGCAGCCAGCTGCCCAAGGGCGAGAGCCTGAAACACTGCGAAGAATGCGACGCCGCCATTCCCGAGGCCAGGCGCCAGGCCATTCCCGGTGTGCGTTTGTGTGTGGCCTGTCAGGCTGAGCACGACAAAGCTCAGTCCGCGAATAGCGGCTATAACCGCCGCGGCAGTAAAGACAGCCAGCTGCGCTGATCCCGTTTAACTAACTCTCACCACCTGTTCGCATCACTGTGCCGGCTGGGTGTTTTGCCGTTGAGGAATGCTCGAATGGATTTCAAGGATTACTACAAGATTCTCGGTGTGGAACCCACCGCCGACGACAAGGCCATCAAGGCCGCGTACCGCAAGTTGGCGCGTAAATACCACCCGGATGTCAGCAAAGAAAAAGACGCCGAGGTGCACTTCAAGGAAGTGGCCGAGGCCTACGAAGTGCTCAAGGATGCCGAGAAACGCGCCGAGTTTGATGACCTGCGCAAGTACGGCCAACACGGCCGGCCGTTTGAGCACCCGCGTGGCCGACAGCCGGGCGCAGGGGCGTTTACTGATGCCTACGGCGGCGACTATTCAGACTTCTTCGAATCGATCTTCCGCCGTGGTGGCGGTGCCGAAGAGGCGCGCAACCGTGCACGCAAAGGTCAGGATGTGGAAATGGAGCTGCCGGTGTTTCTCGAAGAAACCCTGACCGGCGAAGCGAAGAAAATTTCCTTCCAGTTGCCCGGCGGTATGGGCCAGCCCGGGCAAAGCAAAAGCCTCAACGTGAAAATCCCCGTCGGCGTGAGCGATGGCGAACGTATTCGCCTTAAAGGCCAGGGCGGCCCCGGTATGGCCGGTGGCCAGGCGGGCGATCTGTACCTGAATATTCGTTTTGCGCCGCACCCGCTATTCGACGTGCAAGGCAGCGACCTGGTGCTGACCGTGCCGCTGGCGCCCTGGGAAGCCGCGCTGGGCGCCAAGGTTGAAGCGCCCACCTTGAACGGCCGCATCACCCTGGCCATTCCGGCCAATAGCCAAACCGGTCAGCGCCTGCGCATCAAGGGCCGTGGCCTGAACAATAAGGCCGGTGAGCGTGGCGACCTGTATGCCCAGCTTAAGGTCGTGATGCCGAAAACCACCGACGACGATGCGCGCAAACTCTGGGAGAAGCTGGCGCAGAAGGTCGACTTCGATCCCCGCAGCGAATGGAGCAAATAAATATGAGCGTCCCATTAGGCATGCAAGAGCTTTGTCAGACCGTGGCGATCCCCGCCACGCTGGTGATCGAAATCGTCGAGCACGGCATTATCGACCCCACCGGCCGCGGCCCCGACACCTGGCTGTTTGACCAACACGCACTGATCACCTGCCGGCGCGCCGCGCGTTTGCAGCGTGAGCTGGAAATGGAATGGTCCGGCATCGCCCTGGCGCTACAACTGCTCGACGATCTGGAACAGATGCGTCGCGAGAATCAGCAGTTAAAGAGCCAGTTGGGGCGCTTTCTTGGCCAATAGCCTTGGCGAGTAGTTCGCCGCGTTAGAAAAACGACCGCTCAGCCTTGAGCTGCACAAAGTCCTCGCAATAGCCGTTGTGCCCGGAATAGGCCACACACTGCGGCCCACTCAGGCTGGAGCCGCTGTAGGAGAGGTTGAGGTCGATCCCGGCCCAGGGCCGCGACAGGTTCAGTGACCAGTCGTTAAACACCCGCACCAGCCTGCCGTCGCCATAACCCACGGCATCGTCCAGCGTATGGTTGGCGTATTTCATCGACACATTCATAGCAAACGGCTGCAGCGCCAAGCTCATCAGCAAGGTGCTGTCGGCGCGTCCGGGTGCCTGGCTAACGGCGGCACCAAAGCGGCTGTCGAGCAGGGTCAAGCCGGCGTAATACTCGTTGCTGTCCTCGGCGCTAAAGCCTGGGTGGCTGTAGCGGATCAGGCCGAGCTCGTAACCGAAGCGGTCGTTGAAAGGGCGTTTAAAGCCGCTGTAGGAGTCGAGCTCCAAACGGCTGTCGCGGGCAATGCCCATGCTCGGTGACCACTGCCCCAAGTACCAGCCGCTGTCGTGGGTAAGGTCCAGGCCGCCTTGAAAGGTGCCGCCTTGCGACGGCTGTACCAAGCCTTGGGCCATGCTGCGGGTGGGCGTGGTGCCCAGTCGCAGGTCGTAATCGCCCAGCTCGCGTTGCAGTACCTGGGCATGGGCGTCAGCGCAGGCAAATACGGTCAGGGCCAGGAGAGTGGCCTTTGCTATGTTCATGACTCTTCACTCCAGATATTGAGGAGTGGCGTGCACGCTGGCAGGGGCGCTCGGCCGTTGTAGCGAGGGCGGTTGGCGCGCCGTCGCAACGTCGTTCAAACCAGAAAGTTCGCCCTCTGTGGGGCATTTAATCGCGCGCTGTTTACCGTTGAACAGGCGCAGAACCGCTGGCTAGAGCGGTCCGAGCTTAACGCCCTGAGTTTTCGATAGGGCGCCATTCGTCGATTCAGGCGAAAAAATGGACAGGCTGTCGGATTGGCCACTAATCAGGCGCAAAGCCGCTGGCTAGACGCTACTAAGTCGCCAGTAGGGCTTGTGCACGGCAGCCGAGGGCGGCACGATACTTGCCAAGCTAACGATCTTCCTCAGCCTTATCTGTTGTCTGGAGCGGTAATGTTTTCCCAGATTCTCGCCACGTTGTTGCCGGTATTTTTGATCGCCGGCTGCGGCGCGCTGTACGGCCATTTCCGTAAACCGGATATGCGCGGCCTGAATACCTTGAATATGGAATTGCTGGTGCCGTTGCTGATCTTCGCCGTGCTCGCCGACAGCAAAGCGGCGTTGCAGGACTACACCAGCCTGGCACTCGGCGGCGCGGCGATTGTGCTGGGTTCCGGGTTGCTGCTGTGGCCCCTGACGCGTTGGCTCAAGCTCGATTGGCGCACCTTTCTACCGCCGATGATGTTCAACAACACCGGCAATATGGGCCTGCCCTTGATGGTGTTGGCCTTTGGCGAAAAAGCCCTGCCGGCAGCGGTGGTGTTGTTTATTGTCGAGATGCTGCTGCACTTTACCGTTGGCCTGCGCATGCTCGACCCGGCCACGCCTGTGTGGCGGCTGTGGCGCATTCCCGTGGTGCTGGCCACCTTCGCCGGCCTGACGCTTAACCTCAGCGGCGTGCACCTGCCGCACTGGTTTCTTGAATCGGCCAATATGCTCGGCACCACCTGCGTGCCGCTGATGCTGTTTGCCCTTGGTGTACGCATGCTCGACGTCGACTTCAGCGCCTGGAAAGTCGGTTTGCTCGGCGCCGTCGCCTGCCCGGCAAGTGGTCTGATCCTCGCCTGGCCACTGATTCAACTGCTTGACCTGCAAGGCCTGCAACTGGCCTGCCTATGGGTATTCGCCGCGCTGCCGCCAGCGGTGCTCAACTACATGCTCGCCGAGCAATACGGGCGTGAACCGCACACAGTCGCCTCCCTGGTGCTGATCGGCAACCTCGGTAGCGCGGCGGTGATGCCGGTGGTGTTAGGGCTGTTGTTTTCGGCCGGCTACGGCGCGGCGGTGGTTGGGTGACGTTGGGCTTCGCGGTGCTCAGCCCAACCTACATTCGACCGTAGGTTGGGC
>NZ_JBBNAH010000695.1:0-6156 GCF_037994325.1 Pseudomonas sp. | reverse complement strand
GTCGTTGATCATGGCCACTGTGTCTTTATCGATGGCCATGCCTTCGTCGAGCACCTGGGTGGCGAATTCGGCGAGCATGTCGCGGGCATAATCCTGCTGGCTGTCGTCGTGGGCCATGCGCCCTTCGGCGATGATGCGGTCGAGCAGGGACAGGGTTTCGGTGGTGCTTTCGCTGGTTTTACTTTCGCTGGACTTGGCCACGGCGAATCCTCCTTGAACGTAAAAGGGTAGCTATCAGGCTTCGGGTTCGGCCGGCGGCTCAGCGCTGGCGGCGGCTTTGCCTTTGGGCGCCGCTTCAGCCGCGTCGGCTTCCGGGCGGGCCGATTTGATTTCCTGCAAGCCTTCGGTGTTGGCCACTACGTCTTGCAGCAGCTTGTCGAGGTCGTCGTTGCCGTCGAGTTTGGTCAGCAGATCGCGCAGCCGTTGGCGTGCTTCAAACAGGCGGCGCAGCGGCACAACCTGGGTGACAACATTGACCGGATCGAAGTCGTCGATGTGGTTAAAGCGCAGTTCCACATTGAGTTTGCTGTCATCGCCGGAGATGGTGTTGTCCACCTGCACCGCCGCACGCGGGGCGATGGAGGCGATCACGCTGTTGAAGTTGTCGCGGTCGATTTCGATAAAGCGCCGCTCGCCAATTTTCGGCAGGGCCACATCCGGCTTGCCGGAGAGGTCGGCAAGAATTCCGACCACCAACGGCAATTCCTTCTTCTCGATGGCGTCGCCGATTTCGACATCGTAGGTAATTTGCACACGAGGGGGACGAATGCGGTCTAGCTTGTGCTGGGTACTCTCAGCCATGACGTGGTGCTCCGATGCATGTGGCGAGCGCAATGCATCGGTACTTGCCCCGGTGATCGCACTCCTTTGCTGGATCGCGGCAATCAGCAGTGCGGAAAAAGCTTCCGTCTGCTGTTGGCAATCCCTCCTGGTTCACAGGCCGATTACGGGGCTGGTCCGGCGAACTACCCAACACGCTAGAACAGGTCTATAAAAATGCAAATCGAATTATTTGGACGCACATGAAACACGGATGCTTTCTCCTGCTGTACCGCGCAACCGCTCTGGCTTCAGTGCTGGCACTGAGTGGTTGTTCCTATTTCGCGCCCAAGGTCGAGTTGGATTCGTTGACCTTGGATGTGGCACCACGGGCCAACAACGACACGCCCATTGCCGTTGATTTCATAGCCATTAGTGACCCGGACTTGCTCAAACTGCTCTCGGCGGTACCGGCCCGCCAGTGGTTCGCCGAGCGCGAACAATACCGCCGCGACTACCGCGAGCAGCTCTCGGTATGGAGCCTGGAACTGGTGCCTGGGCAGCTAATGCAGGCCACCGATTTCCCGCTACGCGGTCAGAAAGCGGCTGGACTTTTGGTCTTTGCCGGCTATAACACTCCCGGTGCTCATCGGCTGCGCCTTGGCGAACAAAGCAAGGTGTGGCTGCGTTTTGAGAGCAGAGACATGCGCTTGCTCGGCGACGAAGACACACGCTAAGCACCCCAGCAAGGGCAAGGATTGCATCGGCCGCGGCCTTACGCTGCGGCTCAACACGGGACGTTGGGGAGGGTGGTATGAGTGGTCTACCGGACGCAGTTTGTTGGCATGAAGGCATGCAGCTACTGCCCCAACACTTTCAGTTGCAGGGCCTGCGTGCCGAAGCGTTGTCTGCGCACCTGGTGCAGGCGGCTAACCCCTGGTTCTGGGGCATTACCGAACTCGATCTAGACCCCGTCGCCCTGTGTGCCGGGCGGGTGCGGGTGCTCGCCCTTAAAGCGATTTTGCCCGACGGCTTGCCGGTGGAATTGACCCCCGGTATCGACACGCCGGTCGAGTTGGACGTGGTCACCGCCATCGACTCGGCCAGCAACGCCATGGTCACCGTGTACCTGGCCATCAACCCGCTGTGGCGGGCTGGGCAACTGGTGCCACTCAAGGGCCGCCTGCAATCGGTGGTCGGTCAGGCGCTCCCCGACTTGGCCAGCGGCGAACACCCGGAAGCCATCACCGTGTGGCGACCGAACCTGCGCCTGATCAGCGAAACCCAGCGCGCCGATGCTATTTGCCTACCGCTGCTCAAAGTCGGCAAAGAGGGCGGCGGTTATGTGCAACTGGCCTATGTGGCGCCTACGCCACGGGTGCTGCCGGAGTCGGTGCTAGGGCGCAAGGTCAGCGATTTGTGTACGCGGGCGCGGGAAAAGTGCGTGTTTCTCGCCGGGCGCCTGCGCCATGCCCAGCAGGCCGGCAATGACGACGATATCGACGAAATTCGCCGGCAACTGGCCGCGCTTTGGGCGCGTTTGCCGGAGGTAGAAGCCGCGCTGAACAGCCGCATTGCCGCGCCGCAGCAGCTGTACACCTTGCTCTGTGGCATGGCTGGCAACTGGTGCGCGCTGGACCCGGTGGCCGGCGTACCAGCCTTTGCCGCGCTGGATTTTCTCGACCTGCAAAAAGGCTACGAGCAAGTGCTGGCCTGGCTGAGCATGGCCCTGGAACGGGTGCGCGCCGGCTACCGCAGCCTGCCGTTCGAACAGAACGGACCGCGCTTCAGCATCTTGCTGCCCGACCTGCAACAGCGCCGTCAACGCTTGGTGATTGGTCTGCGGATGCCGGCCGGCAGCCACGAGCAGGCGGCTTCTGAATGGCTGGCGCGCGCCGTGATCGCCTCGGCCGCCCACATTCCCACCCTGGTGCGCCAACGTATGAGCGGGCTGGCGCACCAAGCCATGAGCCGCCAGGAACAAGTGGCCTACGGCGTGGGCGACGACACGCGCATTTTTGTTGTACAGGCCGCTGGCGAATGGTTCGACCCGGCCCAGGCGCTGAACATCGTTTCTCCCGGTCCTGGGCAGGGCAGTAGCCCTTGGCAGGTGGTGCTGTTTATCGCCAATGAGAGCGACGTGGCATAGCGCAAATAAGGACGTTGTATGGCTGAGCAGAGCACCGGAATGCGGGCGCAAGGGTTGCACGATTCGCCGCTGAGCACGGCGTTTAGCCGCGCCTGGCAGGAATGGCTGGAAGCCTGGAATACCCTGGAAAAAGACGACAGCGCCGATGCTCAACTGGTGGTGCACACCGCCGAAACCGCTATCCAGATTAGCCGGCGTTTGTGGCGCAACGCCTTTGCCAGTGTCGGCGATGCGTCCGGGCAGCAGGTCAAAACCATGGTCTACGCCTTTGTCGCCTTGGTCGATGAAACCCTGCTGTTCAGCCCGTGGGCTGGCCAAGCCGCCTGGCAGGAAAAACCCCTGGAAGCGCGCCTGTACGGCAGCCGCAATGCCGGCGAGCGCTTGCCGGTGGCGATCAAGAAAATCCTTGATGAGCGCGCCCCGGCCAGCCGCGACTTGGCCAACGTCTACCTGCAATGTTTGATCCTGGGTTTCCACGGGCGCCTGCGCGGCGTGCGCGGCGAAGCCATCCATGAAAAATGGCGGCATGCGCTGTTCACCTTTGCCTGGCAGCGCGAGCCTTCTTACCGCGATGTGGCCGACACCCTGGAACTGCCCGCTGACATCGCACCGATACGCTTGCCAGTGCGTCGCTCGTTACCTGATGGTTTGCGCCTGGGCTTGGCCATTGCCTTGGGTTTTGTGTTGCTGTCGGCGATCGGGCATTTGTTTTGGCGCGACATCACCCAGGCCTTGGAACCCGTGCTGCACTTGGCGCCGGTTAGTAGCGCGGAGCAGGAGCGATGAGCGTTGCTTCGATTCTGTTGTGGCTGCTGTTGTGTGTCGTCGTGGTGTTGGCCGTGGCGCTACTGGTGTGGTGGTTGCGCACGCAGTCGGGGGCGGCGCTGCGCAGTTTCTACGGCGCCTTGCGGCAGATGGAAAGCGATCTGGCGGTACACGATCGCTACGATATTCCCTGGCTGTTGATGCTCGGCGACGACGAGCAGGGCGAGCAGTTGTGCAGCAGTTGGCGCTTGAACCCCATGGGCAAACCTGCCTGGTTTGGCCGCTGGTGGGCCGACCCCGATGGCGCCGTGTTGGTGGTGCCCGATGCGTTGTTTATTCCCGCCCAGGGGGTAACCGCACAGTTGGCCGCCTGGTGGCGCTTGCTTGGCCTATTACTGCGCTTGCGCTCGCGGCGTCCGCTGGATGCGCTGCTGTGGAATATTCCCGCGCAGCACCTCGGTAACGACGAACAAGCCTTGGCCCACGGCCTGGCCGCGCGGCGCAAATTTATCGACCTGCTGCAGCGCTTGGGGCTGAGCCTGCCGGTGTATGTGCTGGTCACCGAAATGGAAACCGTGCCCGGCTTTCAGGCTTTTATGGCCGCCATTCCCGCCGAGCAGCGCGAGCTGATTCTAGGCTGGACCTCGCCCTATACCCTGGACGCCATGTGGCAATCACAGTGGAGTGAAAACGCCGTCAACCAGGTGACCCGCGGGGTGAGGGAGGCGGTGATTGAGTTGGGTGCATTGCGCGGTCAACTCAGTGATGAGCTGTACCAATTGCCACAACAGCTGGAGGCCCTGCGCAGCAACTTACAGGTGGTGCTCGACCCGGTATTCCAGGGCAATGCCTTGGGTGAAGCACCGCGTTTTCGCGGCCTGTACTTTACCGCCAGCCAGGCCGTGGGCGGCGATCAAGGGGCCGACTTTGCCGCCGTATCCATTCGCCAAAGCGTGTTCGCCCGTCGCCTATGGCACACGCGCATTATCGCGGAGCAAGGCCTGGCCCAGGCTGTGCCACGAATTTTGCGTGTGCGCCGGCGCTGGCAGCAGGTGGTGGGTATCGGCGCCCTGGCGATGGCGGTGCTATGGCTAGCCGGCATGATGTGGGTGTGGCGCGATGCGATTAACGACGCGGAACGGCTCGCTCAGGTGCTGCAGCAAGCGCAAGGGCGCTATGTGGTGGTCAGCGACGAAAGCCGCCGGCGCGAGCTGACCAAACAAAATGTGCAAACGTTCTGGGCCGTACTCGAGCAAGCGCCGCGTTGGCGTTACACCTCGCTGGTGTTTCCCACCTCGTGGGTTTCATCGCTAGACAGCGACCTGGCCGAGATTCTGCGCGCCAGCGCGCTGGCCCAGTTGTACACCCCGCTGCACGATCTTATGGCCGCCCAGTATCAGGAGCTAAGCCGCGTGCAGAACGCGGGCCGGCGCTCGGCCAACCAGCAGGGTAGCGACCCCGAACAATGGCCCAACTACCTCAATGCCCGGGCGTTGGTCGACGGCGCGCTGCAAGTTGAGCGGCAAAACCAGTTATTCACCCAGGCGCTGAGCAATAGAAACGGCCCGCTGGATGACTTGGCGCAAATGAGCAACAGCGCGTTCGCCACCAACCTCAATGCCGGCACCCTGAGCAAGCAGAACTTTTACAACCAAGTGCTGAGCAAAAAACTGCCGCCGACCTTGCAAGCCCTCGACCTGCAAAAAGACCGGGCCAAGATTGCCGAGCATTTTCAGCGCCTGATGCAGCTGTGGCTGGTGCAGTACTCGCTGGGCGACAACTTTGTGCAGCCCGCCGGCTACCTGCGCGACCACGTTGATAAACTGCGCGGCGGTTACGGCAATTCGCTGCAAGAGCTGGAAGAGGTCAGTGAGTTGGTGGACGACCTGCGCGGCCTGATCGCGTTGACCAACGCCGCCTGGAGCCGTAGCAATGGTCGCGACCTGGTGCCGGGTTACCGCACCTTGTTGGACGACGCGAGCAAAAGCGCGTTGCTCGGCCCTGAGCAACAACAAGCCGTGGAAAGCCAGGCCAACCGCCTGCAAAGCACTTTCCGCGAACAATGGGTTGCCCAGGCTGGCGCCAGCGACAATTTGCTGGTGCAAAAAAGCACCGGTGCGCTCGCGTTGCAAGAGGACATCAACAGCCTGGATAAAGCTATCGACAGCCTGCTGAAGTTCGACTTCGTGGCCATCGCGCTACGTCAGGGCGATGCCCAGGGGCGCACGCAACTGGTGGACACCAACGGCCTGGGCGCGGCCCTGAACTACTTCGACAGCTACAAAAACTACGCCGGCCACGAGCTGCCACTTATTCCCCCGGCATTTCGTTCGGCCATTCTTGGCGCCGCGCAAAACGCCGCTGCCACGGCCATGTGGTATAGCCTGGAATCGCGCGCCAACCTGCCGCGCTTAAGCGCCGACCAAACCTTTGACGTGCCCGCCGACAAAGCCCTGCTGCTGCAAAAAGCCTTTGTTGAACTC